>CAZFNT010000062.1:0-12707 GCA_964520315.1 uncultured Gemmatimonadota bacterium | reverse complement strand
AGAGAGATCGCCGAAGCACCGGATCCGGAAGAGGCCCGCGAGGCTCGCGAAGCGTCGGACTACACCCTTCTCGGAACGATGGTCCCGGAGAACAACGAGCGCCTCGCCTATCTGACCAAGACGGGCGAGGACGCCCGCCGCTACTACCTCTCCGAAAAGATCGACGGCTATCTCATCGCTTCGATCGAGCCAACCGAGGTTCGCCTGCGGAAGGCCGGAGAGGAGCTGATCGTCAAGTGCTTCACGGGCGAACGGAAGCCGAAGGGGCGATCGAAATCCGTGACACGAGATCGAAGCTCGGACGCCAAGAGCCGGCGCGACTACTTGCGGGAACGCCGCCTGCGCAAAGCCCGCGAGCGCGCCCGTGGTCAGGAAGACGACGAAGAGTAGGAGCCAGATGACCATCCTCGAGGAATCCAGCACCATGAAGCGGCAATGCGGACCGATCAGGATGATCGCGCTTGCGATCGTGTGCGCCATCGTCGCTCTTCCCGTGTCGGCCCGAGCTCAGGAGGAGGAAGGGAACGAAGAGAGCGGACCCCGCATCCCCAGTCGCGAACGAATCCTCGAAGAGATGAAGGAATCGGCTGGTGACCTCTTCGACTTTCGGCCCGCGCAAGAGCTCATGGACGAAGATGAGGCGGACTTCGATGCGGAGCCACCGCAACCCGTCACTCGGCGACCGGCCAAGGATCCCCCCGTCCGCCGCCGCCCCGGCACGCCGGTGGTGCCGCAATCGGCCTCCCGTCTGATCGACCAAGACAGCTCCGAAGCGCTGAAGCTGAACTTCGATGCGATGGACCTGCTCGAGTTCCTGCAGCTCATGTCGGAAGTTCGCGACGATCTGAACTTCATCGTGCACCCTGATGTCGATGCCGCGTCGGTCACCATCAAGTCGTCGCGACAAATCCTCAAAGCTGACGTCCCCGACGTGATCCAGACCATTCTCGAGATCAACGGACTGGCCGCCATCCCCTCAGGGCGGTACTACAAGATCGTGCCACTGAAGGACTCGTCGCAGTACAACGTCGAGACCCGCCACGGCAAGGCCATCGACAACATCCCCGCGGACGATCGCCTGATCACGCAGATCATCCCGCTCGATCACATTCCGGCGTCCGAACTCTCCAACGCTCTGAACGACTTCGCCCATGGGCAAGGGCATACGATTGTCGCCCACGAGGGCACAAACACGCTGATCATCTCGTCGTCGGCATCTGCCATTAGGCGCATGCTCCTGATCGTCGATCATCTCGATGTACCGAGCAACGCCACCGAAGACAATCTCTTTGTCTACTACCTCGAGAACGCCGACGCTGAGACTATAGCCGCCGTGCTGAACGATCTCTATGTCGACCCGACGGAGCGGTCCAGTAGATCCACCATTGCCGCACAAAGACGCGCCGCGGAGCGCAGTCGGGCCGCGCGTTCCTCTCAAGCACGCCGCTCGAGCCGAACCAGCTCTACCCCAACCTCGGTCTCCACTACCGAAGAGGCGCGCTTCGCTGGAGCAACGGTCGTTCCGTACAAAGATATCAACGCGCTCATCGTCAAAACGACGCCTCGAACCTACGAGAACATCAAACGTACGATCGCGATGCTCGACATTCCGCCGAAGCAGGTATTCATCGAGATGCTAGTAGCGGAAATCTCGCTCGATGATCAGACACAGTTTGGCGTCGAATGGTCGACATCGAATACCGTTACCGCGGACTACGGTGGCAGTGATCACACCTTTCAGCAAGACTTCTCGCGAGGGGCGGCCCGGCGCGACTCGGCCTCGTCGGTGTTCGACGGTTTCCGCGATATGCTTTCCGAGACTAATCGACTACAGGGGATCATCGAGGCGCGAGCCAGCGAGTCCAGGCTGAACGTGCTGGCCAGCCCGAATATCGTTGCTTCCGACAACAAGACGGCCGAGATCTCGGTCACGGACGAGGTCCCGATCCAACAGAGCACGATCTCCGAGACCGGGGTAGAACGCTTCACCTTCCAGTATCGCGACGCCGGCATCAAGCTCTCGATCACACCGAACATCAACGAGCAGGGTGTAGTGTCGCTGGAGCTGGAGCAGGAAGTGTCCGAGATCTCGGGATCGACGATGAACGGCCAACCGACCTTCGTGAGCCGCATGGTGACAACGACGGTAGCCGTGCGCGACGGGCAAACTCTGGCGCTCGGTGGGCTGATCCAGGAATCGGAGACACAAGCGAACACAGGCGTCCCAATCCTCTCGAAGATCCCGATCCTCGGCTATCTCTTCCGCTCCACCGGCACCCGAAAAACCAAGACGGAGTTGGTCATCCTGATCACGCCTCACGTGATAACGACGATCGCCGATGGCGATGCGGTGACGCGCGCGTTCGCCGGGCGTCTCGACAATCTGAAGGAGTCGGTAGAAAAGTCGGTCAAGGAGATCGGGGAGCGCATTGAATCGCGCGGGCAACTCGAGTACAAAGCGGGCGATCAGGGAGCAGTCATCGATGACGAGACACCCTTCGCACCGGAACCGCCGTCGGTCGAGCTTGCCCCGGCCGACACGATCGACGGTGCCGCCGCGGAGGAGTGATCAGAGCCGTAGCGTCACGGCACCCCAGGTAAAGCCCGCGCCGAAAGCCGCCATGCAGACGAAATCGCCCTGGCTCACCTGCCCATTGCGGCGGGCCTCGTCGAGGGCGATCGGAATCGAAGCCGCCGTGGTGTTGCCGTAGCGTTGGATGTTGTTGATCACCCTCTCCGGTGGAATCCCCAGAGAAGAGACGACGTATTCGTTGATGCGCAGGTTCGCCTGGTGGGGAACAAGCAGATCGATGTCTTCGATCGTGTGTCCTGTGGACGCCAGCACCTCACGCACCACTTCAGGCATACGAACAACGGCCTCTTTGAACACGTGGCGACCCTCCATGTAGGGCCAGGCGTTCTCGGGCGCCGTCAGATACTCGGCGTCCGTGAGTGGGATTCTGGAGATATCGAAGAGGCGAAAGCAGAGACGATCGGCGCGTCGTCGATCGCGATCCCCGCATCGGCGGCCGCCCGAATGGCCGCCTCTCTGGCCAGATCGGAGGTGCTGATCCCCTCTTCCGCGTGCCGGCGCTCCTCGATGCCGGTCCGCTGGCGGATCCACTCGTCTGAGGTGTCGAAACGCTTCGCGAGATCGTCATTGGTGACGACGCGATCCGGCACGTGAGTGCCCAGTCCTTTGATGTAGGATTTCATGGGGCTCACTGGTGAAGAGGGGTGGGTGTAGGGTTAGTTGAAGGGTAGCGTACGATCGACACAAGCTCTCCGCGACTCGGTGCGGCCAACGCAGCGTAAGGCCAAGAGGCGCATGGCGAAGCGCGCATTAGATGGCGGATCCTGGGACAGCAAAGGACACACCCTTGACTCCCGACTGGGACTGGCACGAACTCGAAGAAGAGGCGCTCGATCTGCTCAAGCGGATGCTCCGCGTCGACACGACCAATCCGCCCGGGAACGAGGCGTTGATCGTCGATGAGATCCTCGCACCCTTGCTGCGGCGCGAGGGTCTCGAACCGGTCGTGCTGAGCATGAAGGAGGGGCGATCGAATCTGGTAGTTCGACTGACCGGCGACGGAAGCGAGGCGCCCTTGCTGCTGCACGGGCACGTCGACGTCGTCGCCGCGGACCCGTCCCGCTGGACCCATCCCCCTTTCGACGCGGTCGAGACCGAGGGCTGCATCTGGGGGCGGGGCGCGATCGACATGAAGCAAACGGTCGCGATGCAGATCACGACACTCCTGGCGCTGCATAAAGCCCGCGTCCCGCTGACCCGAGACTTGATCGTGGCCGCCTTCGCCGACGAAGAGATGGGCAGCTCGCTCGGGTCGCTCTGGTTGGCCGATGCGCATCCGGAGCTTCTGCGGGCGGAGTACGCTCTTGGCGAGGCCGGCGCCTACACCGTCCATTTCGGAAGCAAGCGCTTCTACCCGATCATGGTGGCCGAGAAGGGCTTCGTCTGGCTCAAACTCACTGCTCGAGGGGAGCCTGGCCACGGCTCGATGCCGAGCCGCGACAACGCTGTCTTGCAGCTCGCGAGGGCTGCCGACCTCCTGGGGCGCCGCCCGCTCCGCTTTGAAGCCACCCCCCCCATGAAGGCCTTCGTCGGCGCCCTCGCCGAGGGCCTCGGCCGCCCGAAAGGCGCGATCGTCCGATCCTTGCTCAAACCGGTTCCCTTCCGCATGCTCGGTCGCGCCCTCTTCCCCGACACGCGAACCGCCGATGCGTTCTCGGCCATGCTGCACGACACCGCCGCCCCGACGATGCTGGGAGCCGGAGTCAAGGTGAACCAAATCCCGAACGAGGCGTGCGCACACGTCGATTGCCGCACACTGCCCGGCCAGACGACCGAGGGGCTGATCGATCTTGTGCGCCGGCGCGTCGGCAAGAGGATCGAGATCGAGGTCGTCGCCGAAGGTGCGCCCGTCGAGGTCAAAGGAAGCGATCCGCTGCTCGACGCCATGAAAAAAACAATTGCGTCTCTCGACCCTCAGGGGATTCCGGTAACGAACCTGATCAGCGGTTTCACAGATGCCAAGCCGCTGGCCGCTCTCGGCGCCCGCACCTACGGCTTCTCACCCCTCGTGCTGCCCCAAGGGATCAGCTTCGCGGCTATGTTCCACGGCGACGACGAGCGTGTACCGGTCGACGGATTCCGGAAGGGGCTCCGGGTGTTCGTGGAGCTTGTGCGGGGGTTCTGCGCAGATCCTCAAGAGCTCATCCCATCCGCTCCGGATCGACATCCACTCCGACCGTAACCCCGGGGGGACATTGCGTCGTCCGGAGCAGATCGAGCAACAGCTTGCGCGCGACGTCGAGATCGGTGGTCTTGAGCAGCAGCTGTTGTCGGTGGTCGCCCTTGACTCGAGCGACCGGGGTCTCGGCGGGGCCGAGAATCGTGAAGCCTTGCTTGGCGCGTTGGCGCAGAGAGTGCGCGAGGGCCTGGGCGTGGATTAGCACACGGGCGGGATCCGGACCGCGCACGAGTATGGCGATGAGGCGGGAGAAGGGCGGATATGCCAGCTCCCGCCGGTGGGCGATCTCTTCGTCGTAGAAGCCGGCGAAATCGTGGGACCGAGCGTGGCGGATGGCGTAGTTGCGCGGTGCGTGGGTCTGCATGATGACCTCGCCAGGAGTCGATCCGCGTCCAGCTCGCCCCGAGACCTGGGTCAGAAGCTGAAAGCTGCGCTCCGCGGAGCGGAAATCGGCGATCGAGAGGCCGATATCGGCGTTGACGACCCCCACCAGGGTCACTCCAGGCAGATCGAGGCCTTTGGCGACCATCTGGGTGCCCAGCAGAATGTCAGCGTCGCGGCGGGCGAAGGAATCGAGGATCTTGAAGTGAGCTCCCTTGCGGCGCACGGCATCTTGATCGAGGCGGAGCACGCGGGCTTGCGGAAAGTGGCGAGCCAGCTCCTCCTCGACGCGCTGGGTGCCCCAGCCGCGAAAGTGACGGCGACCAGCGCCGCAGCCCGGGCAGGTGGCGGGCAGCGGCTCGTCGAAGCCACAGTAGTGACACTTGAGCCGCTCTCCCTGCCGGTGGTAGACGAGGCGAACGGCGCAAGTGGCGCATTCCGGAATCTCACCGCAGGCCACGCATTGAATCGAGGGGCTGTAGCCGCGTCGATTGAGCAGCAAGATGATCTGCTCCTCGGCTTCCAGACGAGCGCGCACGGCGCTCCTCAGCTCTGACGAAAAGGCCCCGCGGTTGCCCCGGCGAATCTCCTCGACCATGTCGACGATCCGCACCGCGGGAAGCGCGCGGTCGTCGACACGAGCCGGCAGCTCCAGCAGATCGAAATCGCCACCTTCGGCAGCTTCGCGGTAGCTCTCGAGCGAGGGAGTGGCCGAGCCGAGCAGAAGGGTCGCGCTCTCACGCGATGCTAGCCAACGCGACACTTCGCGGGCGTGATAGGGGAAGCTCCCAGCCCCTTTGTAGGAACTCTCATGTTCCTCGTCCACAATGATAAGACCCAGATCGGACACAGGAGCAAAGACGGCCGAACGTACCCCGACGACCACATCGCGTAGCCCTTCCCGAAGCGCGAACCACGTGTCGCGACGTTCCCCGGCCGAGAGCGCGGAGTGAACTACCGCGATCCGCCCCGGAAAGCGGCGCTCGAACGCTGTGTAGATCTGCGGCGTAAGAGCGATCTCTGGGACGAGAACGAGCACGGCACGCCCTTGGTCGAGAGCGACGCTCGCCGCCTCGAGATAGACGTGGGTCTTCCCGCTTCCGGTCACTCCGTGCAGCAGGAAGCCCCGACCATCCTTGGCACGGATCGATTGCCCGACGGCGTCGCTCGCCCTGCGTTGCGCGTCCGAGGGATCGAACTCGCCATCACCGGCCGGCAGCGCCTGCAGCCCACCGTAACGTGGGACGACCACCTGCTCGAAACGGGCCGCGCCCCAGCGCACGAGCGAACGCAGTGTTCCGTCGGAGAAGCCCAGCTCTCGCACGAGACGACCGCTTGCCAACGAGCCGCCCGATGCCCCCAGAAGCTCTATCAGCTCGCGCCCCTTCGGCCCGATTCTGCCCGCCCGCGCGGCGTCGACCAGAGTGAGCACTCGGATTCTGCGGGCTCCGACCGCGGCGCTGGCGATTCGACGGATCCGGACGACGCCGCGTGCCTCCAGGCGCTTCAGAGCACCCTCGATTCGGCGCCGGCCGATCGCCCGCGCGAGCGCACCCACGCTCACGGACCCGCACGCCCGCAGATGATCGACGACCGCCCGTTGAATGCGGCCGAGGCTCGTGTCGATCCGCTCGCTCGGAAAGAACTCGGAGGAGCGCGTGTCGGACATCTCGACCAGCTCCACGCGGCGCCGCTCCCCCCCCGCTCCACCCGGCGGAGCCGCGACACGAAGCGCTTCTCCGAGAGGAGCGAGATAATGCCGCGCCACATCGCGACAGAACGCTAGCTGGGAGCGATCCAAAACCGGTTCCGAATCGACGACATCGATGATCGGCCGCGGCTCGATCCCCGTCGCGATCCGGTCGGTGTGACCGACGACAAACCCGGTGAGCGTACGCCCGGCGAAAGGTGCGCGAACGCGCGAGCCCGGCTCCGGCAGAGGCCCCTTCCAGCCACGGGGCGGGGTGTACGTGAACACCCGCCGGAGCGGAACCGGCATTGCCACAACGAGGAACCTCTGTGCCCCCACGGCCTAGATGAACACTCCGGTCAGTCGAGACGACCGAAAGCGTAGCTCTCGTAAGAGGCTCGGGCCGTGGCCCGCAAGCCCAGGCGATCGGCCTGGAAGTAGTCGGTATCTCGGCGATCGAATACGACGTTATCCTCTTCCAGCCGGTACGAGATTCGCTGCTCAAAGGTATCGAAGCCGTCGATCGACTGAACGATCCTCACGGGCACCACGCGATCCGCGAAACGCTCGTAATCGATGTCGTACGTCATCTCTTTGGTTTCCGACGATCCCGTGGGCGTGCCGTCGGATGTCTCGTTCCGCGATTCCGAGCGGCTGACGATGCGGCGAACAGCGCCCAGCGAGGTATCGATCCAGTAGCTCGTCCTCGTGGTGCGCGAGACCCGCCGTTCCCCGTTCGGCAGCAAGCGGGCTTGAGCCATCAGCTCGCCGCCCTTGGGAACGAGATCGATACGAACGCACGCACTGCCGGAGAGCTCGGTCTCCACCATCTCCGCTTGCGCCCGCCCGCGCAACTTCATGAGCTCCTGGCGGTTGGCTTCGCGCGTGGTCGTGAAGAAAAGCTGGAATGGCAAGAGCTGAATCTCGATCTCCCGAATCACCTCTTGCGGATAGCTCTCATTCGCGACGGTCATCGAAAACCGACCGTCGGAGCCCATCCGCTCGACGAAACGCGGGGGCTCGAGCGATCGGGTCTTGGCCATCTGAACGAAGCCAAGCAAGGCGTTGCCTCCAAAATCGACCTGTGCCTCGTACCCTTCCATGCCATGATTGGCGATCTGGATGAAGGGGGAGGCGGCGCGCCCGAGAGCGACGAAAGGATCGATCTGGGCGTTCGCCGGTAACGCCGAAAAAAGAAGAGCGGACAAGGCCGCCCAAAGTGCGGATCCAGAGTTCATGGGTCGTTCCTGGGGTTTCGGCTCATCCGCCCGACTTGTCACCGGCGATCGTCAACGCATCGAGGGCCTTCGTCCGCAGCCCGCTGGCCTCGGCGTTGTTCCCCTCGGCCGCCAGCTCATCGGCCATTGCCGTGTAAACGCGCGCCTGCTCCGTGTAGCCGGCCGGATCGTCGGGCATGACCCCGACATAGGTGTCGAGAGCGGCGATCGCCTTGTCCCACATCTTGGCGTCTCGATAGAGGCGGCAGAGCGTCAAGAGCGCCTCGTTGTCCTTCGGCTTCAGCTCCCGCACGGCCTCGAGTTCGGCGACCGCCTCTTCGATCCGTTCCGCGTTGACGAGTGCGACACCGTAGTTGTAGTGGGCATCGGATGAGCTCGGGTCGGCATCGATGATCTGCTTGTAGATCGGGATCATCTCGTCGTACCGCTCCGAAAGCTGATAGCAGCGGGCCAAGTTCTCGAGAGCCGCCAGCTCTCCGGGGTTGATCTCGAGCACCTTCTGGAAGGTGAGAGCCGCTCCCTCGTACTTTGTCGCGTTGTACTGGACCACGCCAAGGGTGAAGAGCACATCTCGGTCTTCCGGCTTTATCGCCACGGCGAGCTCGAGGCTGGCTTCAGCGGCATCGAACTCGTCTTTCTTCGCCAAGATGACGCCAAGCGCATGGTGCGCATCGAAGCGGCTGGGATCGAGCAGAGCCGCCTTACCCATGCTCGCGACCGCCTTGTCCAGCTTGCCCGCATCGGCGTACGCCTTGCCGTCCTTGAACAGGTCCACGTACTTCGGATCGACCGCGGTGGTCACCTTGCTCTCGAAAGGCTCTCCGCCGAGCTCGATAGCCTCGTCGAAGGCCCCCCGGGCGCCCTCGAACTCCTTCAGCTCGAGCAGCGTGCGCCCCATTTGAAGGTGGATATCGGGATTCAGTGGCTCGATTTCGAGCGCCAGTTCGAATTGGCTCTTGGCCTTTTCGTAGCGTTGGGCTTTGAAGTCGAGCTTGCCACCGGTGAAATTCTTGTTGGGTGGTGTGCAGCCGGCGACAGCCACGGCGATGACCAATGCGATGGGAAAAAGGGTCCGCTTCATCTGATTAGAACTCCTCTCCGGCTCATCCGATGCGGGATTACGAATTTGCCACGGTATCGCCAGTCCTTTGCGGTGTCAACGACGCCGGCGGGCTTCTCGCACGGCCGCCTGATGCTCGCTCAAAGTGCGGCTGAATACATGTCTGCCCTCCCCCTCGTGCACGAAGTAGAGGAACTCGTGCGCTTCGGGACGAAGTACCGCCCGGATCGATGCGAGTCCCGGGTTGTTGATCGGTCCAGGGGGAAGGCCGGGATAGAGATAGGTGTTGTAGGGCGAGTCGATGCGAAGATCCGCGTAGAGCAGACGTTCACCGATCTTGCCTGTCGCGTAGGCAACGGTCGGATCCGCCTGCAGCAGCATTCCCAGTTCCAGCCGATTCAGGTAGACGCCCGCGATTCGCGCCCGCTCTTCATCCACCCGCGCCTCACCCTCTACAACGCTCGCCAGAGTGAGCACCTGGTGCCAGGTGAAGCCGGACGCCGAAGCGATGGGACGGAGCGAATCGGTCTGAGCGGCTCCGTTCGCCAGAATCGCCCGCAAAGCGCCTTCGGCGGAAGGGGGATCGATCAGGGTGTAGGTGTCGGGAAAAAGAAGCCCCTCGAGATCGCCGGTCGGGGGCGGATCCACACCGGCTGGGGCGGGATCGCGGACCAGCTCGAGAAAGCGCTCGCGCTCGACCGAATCGTCGGGGAAAAGGCGCGCGGCGACCTCGCCAGCAGACAACCCTTCGGCCAGTGTGCGCCGGACCATTACGACGTCGCCCCGCTCCAGACGCTCGAGCACTTCTATCGGAATGAGACCGGGATCGAAGCGATAGCGACCCGCGCCGATCCGCCGATCGGAGTCGCGCCATCGCGCGAGCCCGCGAAGGGTCCATGCGCGGCGGACAACGCCGGCCCTCTCGAGAGCGAGCGCGGTCGCCTCGAACGACTGGCCCCGCGGGATCTCGACCGTTGCGCCGGCCAACCCCGGCGATCGAAGCTCTCGGTGGCCGAGCCAGGCCGCCACGGCCACGGCCAGGGCAACGAGAACGAGAGCGCTGGCCACGAATCGTCTCAAGAGCGCTCCCGTCCCTCTCGGTGCTCCCCCGTCTCCGGATCGGGTACGGGCTCGACCGCGAGACGATCCGGAGCACCGTGGTCGAGCCAGTCTTGCAAGATCACCGCGGCCGCGACACGATCGATTCCGCCCTTCCCCCGTTCCCGGCGCGCCGACGAGCCCCGCCGGCGAACAAGATCGAGCGCCTTTTGCGTGCTGCCGCCTTCGTCCCACAGCACGACCCGCGGTGGAACCCCATCGATCTCCCACTCAGCCCAACGGCGGGCCAGTCCGGCGGCGAGCGCTCCGGCAAAGGCGCGGGTCGTCCGCGCCCGCGGCCCGACGGAATCGTCGGAGTTCACCGGGTCCCCCACAACCACGAGCACAACATCTTCTGCCCGCGCCCTTTCCGCGAGAACTTCGCAGATGCGCGCCCGTCCACCGTTTCTCAGGGTCTCGAGGGGACGCGCCGTCCACCTCAGCTCGTCGGTGATCGCGAGCCCCACCCGGGCGTCTCCGTAATCGACCGACAGCACGCGCCCCGGGGGACGATCTACCACGTCCAGAGGCCTTCGTCCCGCGACGATCGCAGCGCCGACAGGGCTTGCTCCATATCGTCGGGAAGTGGCGCCTCGAATTCCATCGGCGCACCGCTGGCCGGATGCCCAAAAGAGATCCGCCACGCGTGCAGAGCCTGGCGGTCGAGGCGGGCGATGACTCTTCTTACCACCGGTTTGGCCGCGCTGGGAAGGTCCGCGACATAGCCGCTACGGCCACCATAAGCAGGATCTCCTAGTAGCATGCGCCCGATGAACCGAAAGTGGACCCGGATCTGGTGCGTCCGTCCTGTCCTCAGATCGACTTCGACGTCGGAGAAGCGGCCCAAATCCTCGATCGTTCTGTAGACGCTGAGCGAGGGGCGGCCGCGGCCGGGCTCCTTGCGAACCGCCATCAGCTTGGCGTTGCGAAGATGACGACCGATCGGCGCGTCGATGGCCCCTTCGGGTGGCTCCATGCGCCCCCAGGCGATCGCGCGGTAGAGCTTGTGGAACTTGCGCATCTTGAGCTGGAGCGAAAGGGCGGCCTGAGCCAGCTCGGTCTTGGCCACCAGGATCAACCCACTCGTTCCCTTGTCGAGACGGTGGACGATTCCGGGGCGTGTCTCCCCCTTCACGCGAGGCAAGGAATCGCAATGGTGCAACAGTGCGTTGACGAGAGTGCCGGTGTAGTTGCCGCGCGCGGGGTGCACCACCATCTCCGGGGGCTTATTGACGACCATCATCTCGTCGTCTTCGAAGAGGATGTCGAGAGGGATCGGCTCCGGCACCGCGTCGGTCCGATCGGCCGGCGGGAGCGTGACTTCGATCGTGGCGCCGGGTGTGGGCACGAAGTTGTTTCGCACGTGCACTCCGTCGACGATCACCCAGCGATCGCGGATCATCTTCTGAATGCGGGAGCGGCTCAGCCCCTCGAGTCGCTGGGCGAGCAGGAGATCGAGACGCAGCTCCGGATCTTCCGGAGCCACCTCGAATGCGCGGCGGAGAGGTTCTTCGGCCAATCGCTCTTTCCGGCGCGGGGTCGCGCGCTACCAACCTTGAAAGCGCACGCGCTCCTGCTCTACCTGGCAGTCGACGCAAGTGCGGGCCGTGGGCACGATCATCAATCGCGCGAAGGGGATCTCGGCCTCGCAGCTCTCGCAGAGCCCGTAGCCCTCCACCTCGATCCGGCGCAACGCCTCGGCGACTCGATAGAGAAAACGGTGCTCGCTGGTGGCAATGCGATAGAACTTCTCTCGCTCGTTCGCGTCGGTGCCCATCTCGGCGGGGTGCTGGGAGTAGTAGACGCCGTCGCGTGCGGCGGGATCCTGCTGCTGCATGATCGACTCGTCGAGAAAGTCGAGCTTCTTGTAACCCTGACGGCGTTGCTCGAAGAGTTTGTCGCGAATCTGCGCGATCTCATCCGGTGTGAGCGCCATTCGGTCCTCCGGCGTCGGGAGTTCTTACTTGCTGATTGACCATTAGTGAAAAACTAGAAGCATATCCCGAAAACCGTTCTCGCGTCAAAGAAGCACGTGCACGAGCTGGCGGACCACCCAAACCCCCAAGAGCGCGATAAGGGGCGCCAGATCCAAAGCTCCCCAGGTAGACGGCAGGTTGCCGCGAATCCACCGGAAAAGCGGGCCGGTGAGCCGTTCCAGGAAATCCGCGACGCCCCTGGGTAGCTCGACGTTGATCCAACTCACGATCACCGCGGCGAGAATGATCAGCTCGTAGGCGAAGAGAACGAGGTCGACAAGTCTTCCGACTGGGCTCATGGATCGGGCTCCTGGAAAGTACGAGGACCGAAGATCGCGGTCCCCACACGGATGATGGTCGCTCCCTCTTCGATAGCGACTTCGAAGTCCCGGGTCATTCCCATGGACAGCTCGTTCGCGTCGGCGGGCAGCGATGCGCTAGCGCGAAGGGTAGCCGAAAGCCGCGCGAGCTCGCGAAAGTGCGCGCGGGCGC
>CAZFNT010000061.1:7406-12819 GCA_964520315.1 uncultured Gemmatimonadota bacterium | reverse complement strand
CGCGGAGCACTTGGGGAGCGAGAGCGCGATCGGCGACATTGACGACGACGGCAGACCCGATCTGATCACCGGCGCTCCCGGCGGGGAAGGCGCGGTGCGGATCCTGCTCGGTGGAACCCCTTATACGTGGGGGATGAGCCCGGCTCCCGGGGAGGCCAACGTCCCACGGAACCACACGACGAGCATTAGGATCTATGACGACATGGTGAGCGGTGGCGGCGACCTGAATCTGGACGAGGGGGTCGCGGCCGGATCGATCCAGGTCCTAGTCAACGGCATCCCGGTTCCGCCCGAGCTGCTGGAAGTGCGCGAACCGCTAGACGAACCCGGTCAAAGCCCTTGGAAGCTCGAGGCGCTTATCCACTGGCCCGCCGACTCTCTGGGTGCGGGCGCGGTGTTGCCCGTGAGCGTCAACGCCACCGACCAGGCAGGCCACCCGATCATGACCGAGAGCTGGTCGTACACGATCACCTCCGACATCGAGTCCCCTTTCGTCGCGAAGGGTTCGACGTATCCGGGCGCCCTCGCCGACACCCTCCTCTATGTTCCTCTCGTGACGCCGATCCTGGCGAGGATTGAAGACAACGTTGCCGTCGGGGCCTCGACCGTGGGCATGACCGTCTCGTTCAAGCGAAGTACCGAACTTCGCCCGGAGGCCTTCCGCGACACTACGACGGTGGAGCTGCCCGACAGCTCTCTGGTTCAGCAGAGCGACGGGGTCGTCCATATCGAGTACTTCACCTATCCCGAGTTCTTCTGGACCGGCCTCGACTCGCTGAACCCGCCCTTGCGGGAGCGCTTCTTCCCCATGGACACCGTCACGGTCACGCTGGACGCTGAAGACCATGTCGGCAATCCACTGCGCGACCCGCGCGTTTTTTCCTTCATCACCATCATCGACGACGAACAGCCACCCTATGTCGCCTATCCACCTTTCGACGGCGCGACCAATCCGACGATCGACCAAACCGACGTCCGAGAGGATCAGCGAACCGACATTCAGATCAACGACGATGCCGCCGGCGTGCGTCTGAAGACCTGGAAGTGGTTCTGTCCCTCTTGTACGACCGCGACCCACGCCGACGAGATCCTGACGGACGAGCAAAGGGCCGGGCTTCGGCCTCGGATTCTGCGGATCATCCCACGCTCGGGCTCCGATCCCGACACCGTCAATGTCACGCTCCAGGGAACGCTCGGCGACGCCTGCGCCAACGGGAGGAATGGAAAGGCCAAGGCCCCCCACTGCACCAAGTGGACCTATTTCCCCAATCCCCAATACCGATTCAACTCCGAGGTGCGCTTTCTCGTGAGCGCATTGGACTGGGCAGGGAACGAGCTGATCGACGACGAGTATTTCTTCACAACCGTCGAAGACGTTCAGCCTCCCTTCGTCGTGAAGACGATTCCAGCCGATGGGGAGCAGGCCCCGACCTCGATCAGCGTCGCTGTCGAAATCGACGATGACATCTCCGGATTGGCCGATTCTACGGTAGCGCTCTCGTATCAGACCGAGTCGATGGGAGGATTCGCGGATATCCCCCTGGAGGACTTGGAGTTCCAGGCCTGTGACCCACCCTGCAACGACGGTAAGAGAATCGTGTGGACGCCCGAGGAGGCGTTCATGGCCGGTCTGGTGACGATGAAGGTCAGCGCGGCGGATCGGGCGGAGAACCCGATGGTGCCACCATATGAGTGGACCTTCACGGCGACCCCGGATCTGATTCCCCCAGACATCGATGTTCTGCTCTTTGAGCAAGGGCGTCAGGTGGCGGACACGGTTTTCACGAGCCCGGACTCTCTCGGCCGGACGCGGTGTGCGGAGGTCGACCCGATAGATGACCAACACGCGACCGACGCACCACGGGATTCACTCCTTTTCGTCGTCACGGTAGAGGAGCCAAGGCTGAGCGACACCGGGATCGATCTGGGTGCGCTTCTCGTCATTCTGAACCTCTCTTCGTCGGAGCAGTTGCTGCTGGTCGCGGCGGGCGACGTCGCCGCGGGCGCGGCAAGAGTCGGCACGGTGACGATCGATCCGGTCGAAGATGCAGAGGGGGTGGTGCGTGAAGTCGAGGTCTCGATTCGAACCGACCTGATCACCCTGGGCCTGGGTCGAACGCTTTCACTCGAGACGGAGGTCGCCGATCTCGAAGCAGGGCTTCCGGTGCCGAACTTCCGGACATGCACGCTCTTCTTCACCACGACCCTTTCAGGGCTCTTCAATGAGCCGATACCCAGGATCATCACGCCCGGCATGTCCGAGCACAACGACGATCTCGTGGTTCAATTCCCCGAGGGCTCCGCGCGCTCCAATCCGCTGAAGGTCTTCAACCGGCGTGGCGAGCTCGTGATCGCGATCCAGCCGCTGGACATCCGCGACGGGAGGGTCGTGTTCGAGTGGTTCGGAAAAGACACCGCAGGTCGTTTGGTGCCCGGGGGCCTGTACATCTATCAGTATGATTCCGGTGATCAGGTGTTTTCGGGAACCATGGGAGTGGCTCGATGAAGCGGATCACCGCGCTGCTCGGCTGTGCGCTTCTTGGTGGCACCGCTTTCGCTTCTTTCGAGATTCCGGGGGGCACGAGGGCCGCGGGCATGGGGCAGGCCTTCGGCGGCCTGGCGAGCGACGTTTCGGCCGCGTACTACAATCCGGCCGGCCTGCACCAACTCAGCCTCGTTCAACTTTCGACCTCGTACACCCGGCCTTTCCTCGGAGTCGACAATCTCGGCATTAGCGACCAGTACTTCGGCATCGCCTACCCCTTCGGTCGTTTCGGCACGCCGGCCATCACGATGCTCACGACCGGCGATGAGATCTATCGCGAGTACGATCTCGCGATCTCGTACGGTGTGGGCGTGTGGCAACGTGGCCGCCTCTCGGTCGGCCTGACGGGACGTAGACTCAGCAGAGGGTGGTCGTTCTCCGCACTTCATCGCGACTACAGAGATAGCGTCAGGAACGACCCTCTTTTCATCGACGGCACCAGTCACACCAACTTCACGCTCGATGCCGGCATCCTCCTGCGTGCCAGCGATGCCTTGCGAATAGGGATCTCCAGCTTCAATCTTCTCGAGCCGAACCTCGCATTCAATCGATCCGACAAGGACCCGGCGGCGCGACGGCACCGACTGGGAATCGGCTACGAGGGGGGGGCATATCGATTCGATCTGGACGCCGAGTACGACAGCCAATCGATCAGCGGATCGACGCCCCTACGCGTTTTTGCCGGCGGCGAGGCGGATTTCTTCGATCGACGCCTCCAGGCCCGAGGCGGGCTGCGAGACAACGCAACCGGCGATGGGCGATCCACCCACCTCGCTCTCGGGCTCAGCTTCGAGTTTCTGCGCCGCGAGTGGCACGAGCCGGGCTTCGATCTGCTCGATGGCAAGGAGTACACGGTCGTTCGCAGGCTTCGCGTTGCCCTCGACACGGCCTGGGAGTACGCCACGCCGATCAGTGAATACTACGACCCGGGTTTGGGGGCGCCGATGGTGGGGCTCACCTTCCTGTACGACACGTCGAAGGTCTATCAGAAGTTCATGAACCGCAGGCAGCTGGAAGAGACCCTCAAGAAGCGAAAGGAGCAAGTGGCCTTCGAGGTTGCGGAGTCGCTCACCAAGCACCAGGCCAGCCTGCTCGAGAGTGAGAGAGAGAAGATCGAGGCCTCGCTCCAAGAGAAGTACGAAAGTGAACGCAAGCTACTTCAGAAAGAGATCGAGGAACGTGCTCAGCTCCAGGCAGAGAAGGAGTATCTCGAGACGGAAGCGAAGAACCAGGGTCTCGAGCAAGAGCTGAACGAGCAGGTCCGTCGCCTCGAAGAGGTCATCCGCGACAAGAACGTGGTCATTCAACGGAGCACCCGCACCAACGAAGCCCTGCGCCACCTGGTGCAGGCGGTCGGTCACTACTTCGCGGGGGCGTACGACGAGGCTGAGAACGAATGCCTGGTAGCGATCGACATCGCGCCCTATTTGGAGCTCTCGTTCGTTCGATTGGGATCGATCTACATAAGGCAGGGTCGCGTCGACGAGGCGATCTCCGCTTGGGAGCGCGCGCTGCAGATCGAGCCCGACAACAACGAGCTGAGGGAGTGGTTGGAAGCGCTCAAGGCGGGGCACTGACAGGGCATGGCGGGAGAACGCGACTACAGACGAGAGCGGAAGCGCTACCTCGATCGGACGGGGCGGCGCGGCAGCCGGGCCGCGGTATTCACCAGCGATGCGTCGCTTGCCCGTCGCGCCCCGTTGATTCGCAACTTGATCTACGCCACGTTGGCGGTGGGCTTCGCCGTGGTCGCCGTCGGCATCGCGGTGGCGCTGTGGGATCGGATGCACCCGGAACCCGAGTGGATCCTGGCCCCCAGCACCGAAGCTGAGCCCTTCAAAGTACACGTTTCCGGCGCGGTCGAGGTCCCCGGGGAGTACGACGTCGAGCCGAACACCCTGGTGTACGAACTCCTGGCCGAGGCCAGAGTTCGAACCTCAGCGGATCTGGCTCTGATCGATGTCAATGCACGACTGACCGGCCCCGCACGGATCCATGTCCCCTTCGTCGAGGCCGCGGTCGATTCCGGTCCTTTCATGGGAATCGGTCTGACAGCGGCCGAGCATGAACGGGGAAAGGTCGTGGATCGACAGCTGGAGGAGGAGCTCCGGCGCGCCCAAGATTGGGCTCGAGACAACGAGCCCGCCCCAGCGCTCGACTTGGACCACGTGAACATCCTCTATCTGGGTGTGCCGAACGTGTTCTTCCTGGCCGAGATCGAATCGAAGCGGCGAAGCATGCACCTGATGAATCTGCCCCTCGACACGCGCGTGGCTTTCCCCAACCGGCGGGGGGCTGATCGGTTGCGCGACGCCTATCTGTTGGGCGGCCCTCCTCTTCTCATAAACCAGGTCGAGTACGCCACGGAAATTCCGGTGCATGCTTATCTGATCCAGGAACGCCTGAGCTTCGAGAAGATGGTCGACCTGCTCGGAGGCATCCCGCTCGACATAAGCCCCGTCCTGGCGGAAGGCCTCAACATTCCCGAGGGAAAGCAGGTGCTGAACGGCTGGGAGGCCTACCAGTACATTCTCTTTTTCCGGAAGTCGCTCTCGTCCGCCGACTACGTCGCTTCACAGATGGAGCGCATCCATCGCTGGGTGGAGTTCGCCCACAGCTTTCATGCTCAGGCCAGGGAACTCTCTTGGTTGAAGATGGTTCGCTTGGTGCGGCACGTGGTGTTCGAGACCGAGACCAACCTCAAGCTCTCGGATGCACTGGGACTGGCCAAGGCGGTTCGTGGTTCGAAGCCGTGGAGCATCGAGCTCGATGTTCTGCCAGGGCAGTGGGTCGAGTACAAGGGTGTTCAGTACTGGGAGACTCGACCGGATGACATGACATCGAGAGTGCTCTTCGAGGGCATGGGCG
>CAZFNT010000061.1:4076-7396 GCA_964520315.1 uncultured Gemmatimonadota bacterium | reverse complement strand
GCTCTCAGGCGTCTCTACGACGGGTGTTTCGGGCTCCTTGTCCTCACGATTGTGGCCCGACGCGCGGCTCTAGGGGGCGACCTTTCGTTGGAGGGTGGTGCCGTGATGTTCCAGTGGGCGCTCGTAATGGCGCTCACTATGATTCACGCCTTCGCGCGTTGCGGTCCGAGGAACGCGATCGTCTTCGCCCTTATCGCACTCTCTCTTTCGCTAGGTGCCGAGTGGCTGGGCGCTTCTGAGGGGTGGATTTTCGGATCGTATGAGTACAGCGATCTTCTCGGTTATCGCATCGCGGGGCAGGTACCGGTTTTCATCCCCATGGCGTGGTACGTTTTGGCGTATCTGTCCGACGCGCTGGCGGAGATGGCGCTGCCCCGATCGACGGGATTCGTTGCGCGCGTTCTCTTCGCGGCCTTGGCGTTGACGTCCTGGGACTTCCTCTTCGATCCGATCTGCGTAGCCTTTGGGGCCTGGAGCTGGGTGGGAGGAGGAGCCTATTTCGGGAACATCCCGATCAGCAATTTCATCGGCTGGTACGGCGTCTCGGCTACGGTTTTCGCGGTCTACTACGCGGTCCGCCGCCCCTATCTCGAAGCGACGATGTTCGCCGACGAACCGCTGCGCTACACGGCGCCGATCTTCATGCACCTTCTGATCACCGCGCTCCTCGTCGTCTTTGCCATCGATCTCGAGAGGGCGGGTGAAGCGGTCGTGGGTCTCTTTGTGCTCCTGCCTTACCCGGCTTTGGCGGCAGCCGGTCTCGCATCGCGTCGCCACTCCCGCCGGGCCAGTGCGGCGATGGCGTAGGGAGCAAGCGCGGCACCGCCCGCCAGTCCCGCACCCGGAAAACCGAGCTCGATCGTTGCGGCCAGATTGTTGAGGGCGGCGACGAAGAGAGCAAGAGCCGGAAGATGCCGAAACCACTGCTCTATGTCGGATCTCCGCGGGACGTCCCCAGGAGATGCCAGGTAGGTCGCCACTGAAGCGACGAGCCACCAACTCGGGGCGTTGGTCGCCGGGATTCCGAAGACTGTTGCTCCGGCCGTCGGGACCCACACCCAGCACTGATACGCCACCGCGATCGGATCGATCATGAGATCCCACGACGCAGCGACGGCTCCGACAGCGATTGCGTGCCCGAGACGACGGCGATGGCGCCCGAAGGCAAGTCTGACGCAGTCGTCGGCCGCGTAGATCATCAAGACCCAGAACACGGGGATCGCAATCGGGATCTCGCCGGGGAGCATCGGGCCTAGTCGGTCAGTGTACGAATACCCCCCGAAGAGCCAGCCGCTGCTCACGCCGATGATCTCGCCCGCGTAGGCGACCGCGGTCACGGCGACGCAGAAGCGGGCGAAACCGCGCGCGCCGCGGGTCCGGAGGCCATGTCGAATGCCGAAAGCGATGGCGATGAGCAGGTAGGCGGCTCGCACCACCATCGGCACTTCGAATCCGACGCGGTTCCCGGCCCGAAAAGCCGCGAGGAAGGCCACCGAGATCAGTGCGAAGGCGATTCCCAGGCGACGGTCCGCGCGGAGTCGAGCGTTCAAACGAACGCTTCCACGAGAAGAACCAACTGGAAGAAGACGACCCCCATTCGTGTTCCGAAGCGGATGTGGCGCTCGAAGGCGCTGAAAATCGCCTCTTCGTCTCCTTCTTGGATCGTTCGCCAGGTCGCCATCCAAGTCGCCCACAGAATCACTGCGAAAACGATCGCTCCGGCCAGGTAGACAGACCCGAAGAGCCCAGGCAGTGGGCCGATTCCGGTGAAGGGGATCGGTAGCAGAAGCAGGTAGCCGGTGTAGTAGAGGAGAACCAGACGCATCGCCCGATCTCTGCCCTGGCGAATCGGCAGAGTGCGAAAACCGGCCTCGATGTCGCCCGGCATGTCTCCGATGCAGACCATGATCTCACGGCCTATCTCCATGACGAAGATGGCGCATGCCAATGGCAGGATCCCAGAGCCGGCTGTGGGGTAGAGCTTGAGCGCCCCCCAGAGCGGGATCGCGCCCACGCCGAAGGCGACGATGGCGTGGCCCACGAGTCCGTGCATCTTGCCGTGGTCGTTGTAGAAGATCCCGGATGCCACGATCGCCGCGGTGAGCGCACTCATGACCGGATTCCACTCGACTCCGCCCTCGGCCGTGTGATGAATCGACGCCACCGCCACCGCGGCGCACATGAATGCGATCCCTGTCCACTTCGCACTTCGGTGGCTGATTGCACCGCGTGGAAGGGGCTTATGCGGCCGATTCACCCGATCGGAGGGGTAATCCGTCACGTCGTTGTGGATCATGAGGCCGGAGCTGAGCAGCGCTGCCCCGAGCACGAGCTCCCAGAGGTCGAGCAGCTCCGGAGCCAGCCAATCGGTCAAGGGTGGATGACCCAGAAAGGCCCGCACGTTGAGCGCACCCACGAGCGCCCCGAAAACCGAGATGAAGATGATCAGGGGGCGGCCGATCTGGATCCAGGCCCAGACCTTGTCGGCGGTGGAGCCCGGCGGGAAGCGCGGCGGGTCTGTTGTCGGGGCTCGAGGTGTCAATGGCAGGTCCTGGTGTGCCTCCACGTCGGAGTGCATAGGTCAGCGGCAGCATACTCTTTGACAAGTCAGCGGAGCGATCCCTATCCTGCAATGCCGCGTTGTACTGTGCTCGGACTCTGGTGTGAAACGCGGGCTCGGAGAGGACCGATGGATCGATCGGATGATCGGCGAGACGATCTGCGAGAGCTGCTCGATCGGCTGCGGCAGGAGACCCTGGCGGAGATCGTAGAGCTCCTGCGTAGTCATCGCCCGGAATCGGAGTCGTTCGATGACACCCGACCCACCGACTGGGGCGACGAGGTGAGTCGCCACATCGACGACGAGATGGACGCGGCGTTGCTTCAACGAAAAGGGGAGCGCGTGCGCAAGATCGAGCATGCGCTCGATCTACTGAATCAGGGCGCGTACGGGCATTGCGAGCGGTGCGACGAGGCGATTCCGATCGCTCGCCTGCGCGCGGTCCCTTTCGCAACCCAGTGCGTGAGCTGCCGGGAATCGAACGAGCTTTTCTGAGCGAATCCGCCGGATTCTGCGTTTCATCCCCCAGTCACCAGCCGAGACGGAATCCATGAGGGTAGGCGCCGCCAATCCAGAGCGTCCTATCATGGTGACTCGAAAGCACTTCGGTGGCGGCGCGTATAGCGCAGTACTCTGGTGAACGTGGCTCGACTCTTGCACCAGCATTTCGCCTTTTGGGCGCCTGGTCTTCGCGCGGTACTCCAGGCCCCCCGTCGAGGACCTCAGTCGACACCCTTTCCAACGAAAGCAGTGCGCATGT
>CAZFNT010000061.1:0-4066 GCA_964520315.1 uncultured Gemmatimonadota bacterium | reverse complement strand
GAACCCAGGCCTAGGCGCTTTGATATTCGGCCTGGCCATGACGGCCGGCAACTCTCTCGCGATGGTCGATCCGGGAGGCTCCATCGAGCGCATCGATCTTCCGCGCATGGGCCATCTCTTTGCCGCGGACTATCAGCAACGCATGTCGCGTAGTCCGCAGTGGAGCGAGTTTCTGGCGATCCACGGCGAGGGTTGGCGCGCGAGCTGGGATGCCCGCACCGGAGTTCCCCGGTGGATCATGGGGCCGGGCATTCACTTCGCCTCGATCGATGAGGGGAATGTCGAGCGGATCGCGCGCGGTTTCATTGAGGATCATGGCGATCTGCTTCGCGTCGAGAACGGTGATCTCCACCTGGCGCATGCGCGGCGGGCCGGTGGTCGGTGGTTCGTGACTTTCGACCGCTACTTCGATGGAGTCCCGATAGGGGGAGCCCGCGTCGACTTTCGCTTCATGCCGGACGGCCGATTGACCCTCGTCGGCGCCGATCCTCACCCGGGTGTCGATCTCGATGTCGATCCGCGAATCGGCGCGGGCGAAGCGACCGCGATCGCCCTCTCGTCCGTCGGCGGCACTCCCGATCCCGAGACCGACGCGAGGCTCTTGATCGTTCCGATAGCGGACGGGCGGGAAGTCGGCTATGCACTGACCTGGGAGGTGGTCGCGCTGACATCGGCCCCCGTCGGCCGCTGGGTCCACCTGATCGATGCGGAGACGGGTGAGGTGGTGGCGCGAAGAAACGAAATCCGCTACGCCGAGCTCAGCGGCACGATCGGAGGAACGATCCTGCCGATCACCCCGAGCGACGAGCCGGTCCACCACAACTTCGCATACGAGGACATCTCGATCGACGGCGGAGAGGACATACAGAGCGATGTGTTCGGAGCGTGGACCGAAGATGTCTCATCCGGTGATCACGATGTCGAGAGCGAACTTCACGGGCTGTGGGTTCGGGTGCAGAACCAGGGCGGGGACAACGCAGCTCTCGCCGCTCTCGTGCCGGCCGACTTTCCCACCGATCTGCTCTGGGACGACGAGAACTCCCTGATGGCGGAGCGAAACGTCTACTACCACACCGGATTGGTTCACGACTACATGAAGGCGATCGATTCGGGGTTCACTTCGCTCGACTACGAGATGCCCGCCCGAGTCGAAGCCGATGACGCATGCAACGCGTTCTGGAACGGCTTCGGCATGACTTTCTTCAGAGCCGGCGGCCAGTGCCCCAGTATCGCCAAGATCGCCGATGTCGTGTATCACGAGTACGGCCACGGAGTGACCCAATGGGCTTCGGGCGGACAGGCGACCGGCGCGATGCACGAGGGATTCTCGGACTATCTGGCCGTCACGATCATGAACGACTCTCGGGTCGGCAGAGGCTTCTTCGGCGAGGGAACCCACCTGAGGGATTGTGTGAACAACCGCGTCTTCCCGGCCAATGAGTGCGCGGAAGAGTCTCACTGCGTCGGAGAGGCGCACTGCGGTGCTCTCTGGGCCGCGCGGACCAACCTGATCGACGCTCTCGGCGAGCAAGAGGGTGTCGCTCTCTCGGACTCTCTTTGGCACTTCGCGCGCTACGGGCATGCGAACGACGATCTGGACTACTACATCGACTACCTCTTGATGGACGACGACGATGGCGATCTGACCAACGGCACGGTCCACGGGGAGCTGGTCTTCCCGGCCTTGGCCGCCCACGGTTTCGTGGAGACGATCCAGCAATCCATGGCGGTCATCTACGACGCCGAGACGCCCGACCTGGTGGCCGACCCGGGGGATGAGATCACATGCGTGGTCGGCTATGCACTCCCGCCGGGCGCAATGGGGGCGACCGATCTCACGGCGACACTGCACTCGCTCACGCCCAAGCTGCTGGTGACGAAGGAGAGCGCGGGCCTCCCCGATATCGCTCCGGGTGGGGCCGGCGACAACGCAGCGGACCCCTTCCTGCTCTCGGTCGACGCTGGAGTCACGGAGGTCGAGGATGTGCAGGTTGTCGTGGAGCTCATGGCGACCCCGAACTTCTTCAGCCGTACCGATACGCTGACCTTCCGGATCGGTCGGAGCAACTTGCTCTTGGTTGACGACGATCCCGAGGATGACTTCGGGAGCTACTACGAAACCCCATTGGGCGAGTTGGGCAACTTCCCCAACCGCTGGACGCGAAGAGACACCGGTTGGCTGAGCTTCGACCCGCTCGCCGGCTTCGATTCGGTCATCTGGTTCTGCGGCAACGCAACCGCCGAAACGCTCGATCCACAAGAGCGAGAGCTCTTGGCGAGCTACTTGGATCGCGGAGGAAGTCTGCTTCTGTCCGGCCAGAACATCGGTGAAGACATAGGTTCCGAAGCATTCTTCGGGGATTACTTGAAGTCGGAATTCGTGAACGACAACTCACATTCGCCCTTGGCCCAGGGCGTGGCCGGCGATGAGCTCGCCAGCGATTGGCTGCTTTTCTTCACGGGCGAGGGCGGGGCGGATAACTGGATCTCGCCTGATATCGTGCGTGCGGTCGGGAATGGCAGAGACGCACTCGTCTATTCGGGCACGGCCGATGGCGCTGGTGTCGTGTACGAGGGTGACTACAAGCTGGTCTATCTCCCCTTCAATCTCGAGGGGGTCGGCGGACAGAACGGCTCGACTTCGCGGAAGAGCGTCTTCAACGATGTGCTCCAGCTCTTTGGTGTGCCGGTCGGTGTCAGAGCGATCGAGCTCGAGGCGGTCGCGATGCCCGAAGGGAACGTGATTCGCTGGCGCCTGGTCGGCGCCGAGGCCGATCTCGCGGGCGTCAATATCGACCGCATCGACTCCGGCATCGCGGAGCGCCTCAACGAGGAGCTAATCGTCGGGCGGCGCGAGTACCTCGATCAGAGCGCGCAGCTGGACGGCCTCTACCGCTACCGTATCGTGACGATCGACGCCGAGACCGGCGAAGAGAGCGGCTCGCGAGAGATCACGCTTCGTCGAGGTCAGACGCCCGGAATCCCGGCGAGCGCGTTTCTCGGTCAGAACGCGCCCAACCCATTCAATCCATCTACAGTCATCTCTTTCGGTTTGGCCGAGGCCGGCCCGGTGACCCTGGCCATATACGATCTCACCGGTCGCAGAGTCGCCAAGATCCTCGATGAGGAGCGCGCGGCGGGAACACACAGCGTGGCCTGGGATGGACGGACCGATTCGGGCCTCTTCGTTCCTTCGGGTGTCTATCTTTACAGGCTTCGAACCGAGGGCTTCACGGCCAGCCGCAGAATGCTGCTGATCAAGTAGCGTGGAGCCGGGTTTGTCCGCATGGGCCAAATCGCGCGCGATTCCACGCGACGATGGGGTATTTCCACCAAGTCCGAGGCGGAGGGGGCAGAGTCGGCCGGCCCCTCGTCTCGGCCATGGTTGGCGATCGCTCCCTCCGCAGTCCCCAGAGGCCCGATCCATTCTGGGCTCAGTCGGTTCCCCATCTCGTTGTCTTGTATCTGATTTCATCGTTTCTGCATGTCGATGGCGCGTATCCGACCGCTCCGAAACGCCGGCTCCGGCGGGCAGACCGACCGCTCGCCGAAACACGCGATCGTCTCACTCCGCGCTCTCAGAGCCAGCGTCAGTTGTGGCATGGAGATTGCACATCCGGGAGAGCCCGTCCCGTCCAACAACACCGGTTTCTACGGTGTCCCCCCCCAACTCTCGAAGCAGAAACAGGTCCTCGGCCCAGCACGTTCCAAGAAGTGATCGCGCCGCCAGTGGTAGCGGTGTGCCCCCCGCAAGGAAGCGTGCGAACGCGAGAGGGAGAAACGGTTGAAGCAAACGCTAGCGCCAAGCACCTTGGACACGACCGGCGGAATCTGTGACGATCCGATACGGATCTACTTCCGCGACATGGGAAAGACGACCCTGTTGGATCGAGAGGGGGAAGTGCGGATCGCGCGTAGAATCGTTCGAGCGGATCGGGCGCGACGGAGGGCGATCTTCCGCAACAGGGTTGCGATCGAGTACCTGATCTTTATCGGCGATTCCGTTCGCGACCGGCACCGCAAGGTCGACTCTGTGGCTCGTCTCGACATTCCCACATGGCGTCCC
>CAZFNT010000060.1:8233-12969 GCA_964520315.1 uncultured Gemmatimonadota bacterium | reverse complement strand
CTCGCGCGCGACATCGTCCTGCCCAGCGGATTCCGGGAGATTCGCGCCACCGGCCCCTACCTCAATGCCTTCTTCGACACCGCCGGCTTCGTGCACGACGCGGTCGAAGATGTGCGCACGGCCGGCGGCAGCTACGGAAGCACCGACGAGGGTGCCGGCCAGACGATCTGCATCGACTTCTCCTCGCCAAACCTGGCCAAGCCTTTCCACGTGGGCCACCTCTGCTCGACGATCTTGGGCGCGACTCTCACCCGCCTATACGAGGCCAAGGGCTACCGTGTGTGGAAGGCGAATCACCTCGGCGACTGGGGCGTCCAGGTCGGCTTCCAGATCCTCGCCTGGCAACGCTGGGGCGATTCCCAAAGGCTCGCCTCCGAGGGGATCGCCTACCTGACCGATCTCTATGTGCGGATCAACGAAGAGGCGAAGAGTGAGGCACGGGTCGACCAGGAGGCGCGTCGGATCTTCAAGGCGCTCGAAGATGGCGATGAAGAGCTCACTCGGCTCTGGGAACGTTTCAGAGAGGTGACCCTCGAGTCGCTGCGTGACAGCTACTCGCGCCTGGGCATCTCGTTCGACTCTTACCAGGGAGAAGCCTTCTGCGAGCGCGAGGGGCTCTCCGCGGCCGTCATTCGTCGCTTCGAAGAGGAGCTCGGTCTGGCCGTCAGGAGCCGCGGCGCGCTCGTTGTGCCCCTCGATGAGGAGGATCTCCCTCCCCTCATTCTCAAGAAATCGGACGATGCGAGCATCTACGCCACCCGAGATCTCGCCACCGCCATCTGGCGATGGGAGCAATTCCACTTCGCGAAGAACCTCTACGTCACCGATCAGCGTCAGGCACTGCACTTTCGGCAGCTCTTCTCCGCGCTCGATCGGGCCGGCTGCGACTGGGCCGATCGGAACGAGCACGTGCCCTACGGATTGGTGAAGATCGCCGAGGGGGGGCGGATCCTCCCGATGAGCACCCGCTCGGGCAAGATGATCCGCCTCGAAGAGCTGCTCGATCGCCTCGTCGCGGCCGTGCGAACCATCGTCGAAGAAGAGGCCGAGAAGAGAGCCGAGCTGAGCCCCCCCGAGATAGACCGCGTCTGCGAAGCGATCGGGGTCGGGGCCGTCGTCTTCTGGACGCAGGCGCGTGGTCGTCGCAACGATCTGCTCTTCGACTGGGATCGCGCGACCGACACCCGGGGAGCGACCGGTCCCTACCTACAGTACGCTTATGCGCGACTCTGCGGGATTCTGCGAAGGCACGGCGGCCCGGTCCCCGCGGCCGAGGGCAACCCACCCCTCGATTCCCCCGAGGAGCTCGCGATCGCCCGCCGGCTGGCCGAGTTCCCGGCGGTGCTCGACAAAGCGACCGAGCTCCACGAGCCCTCGGTGCTCGCCGAATTCCTGCTCGATCTCTCGTCGAGCTTCTCTACCTTCTACAACAGGCACCGCGTGTTGAAGCAAGAGGGTCATGTCACCGCGGCCCGCCTCCGTCTGGTCGATGCGATCCGTGTTGTCCTCGCGCGAGGGCTCAACATCTTGGGCATGGCGGCGCCCGAGCGAATGTGATTCTCATTCGGGCACGCCGGCACAACGGAAAAGCAAGATTCGGAGATCTTATTGTGAGTATATCCAGAGTGGCCTTTCTTGCCGCCTGTGTGCTGACGCTTGCCGCGGGCCCACTGGCACAACACGCCGGCGCGAAAGCGCATGGCTTCGTCGGTGTAAAGAAATGCAAGCTGTGCCACAAGAAGGAAGACAAGGGGAACCAGTACGCTCAGTGGCGGCAGTCCGCCCACTCCAAGGCATACGAGACACTCGCAACCGACGAGGCGAAGGAGGCCGCCGCGAAAATCGGAGTCGAGGACCCGCAACACTCCCCGAAATGCCTGCGCTGCCACGTCACGGCTTTCACCGTGATGAACGACATCGCGACAGAGAAGATCACGCTCGAAGAGGGCGTGTCGTGCGAATCGTGTCACGGAGCCGGCAAGAGCTACTTCAAGAAGAAAACGATGAAGGCGATCGCCGAAGGCAAGATCGACCGGGCCTCGGTGGGGCTCACCAAGCCCGATGCGACCGTGTGCGCGAAGTGCCACAACGAGAACAACCCCTTCCACCAGGGCTTCGATTTCGATGCGGCCTACGCGAAGATCGCCCACCCCAGGCCGGCCAAAGCCGCGGTGGAAGAGCAGACCCACTAAAGAGAGACAAGACGATGAAACAGACCGCAACCAAAGAGATCTCGGGGACCATCGGCCTGGCGGCCGGAATTGTCTGGAAACACCTCCAAGAAAACGGTGAAGCTAGCCTGACCGCTCTGAAGAAGGTCGTGAAGCCGGCCGGCGCCAGCGCCGAGATGGGTTTGGGTTGGCTGGCGCGCGAGGGCAAGGTGCACGTGGAGCGCAGCGGCAGATCGACGGTGGCGCGTCTTTCCGAGTAGGAGATCCCTCCACAACTCGCAAATCGAGGCTAGGCTTCCGGTGGATCCTCACCACCGGAGCCTCGCTATGCGTACACCGCTCTCCGTATTCGTTCTTCTCGCTCTCTTCGCTGGCAATGCGCACCCGCTGAGCGATCCCGATCGAACGGTCACGATCTACGTACACGGCTACGCTGGAGCCGGATTGGACCACGATGCGCCGATCGGAGAGGAGCTCTTCGACGACGACATCGCGCCCTTGCAGGATTTCCTCGACATTCCCTCCGCCGAGGAAGATCCCTACGCGCCAAACCAGATCGCCGGGGTCGAGTACATGGGCAACCGGCTCCCCGATCCCGAGGGCAGCTACTTCGACTGGGACGACTACTGGGAGCTGTCGGAGCTCTTCCCACCGGCCGGAGAGGGTGGCGTGCCGCTGCATGCGGCGGTCGTGGCGAAGTTCGCGCGGCACGTGACCGAGCGTTCGGGTGCTGACGGCATCAACATCGTCGGCGCTTCGTTTGGGGGCACCGTCAGCCGTTACCTGATGGCAAACGATGTCGATGGTCTCTGTTCCGAAGGGCTGGTGAGCCGCTGGGTCACACTCGAAGGCGGCGTGAACGGGATCTGGATCGCGCAGAACCCGGTGGCTCAACCGATCATCGAACGGCTTGGAGAGGATTCGATCGAGATCGAGCACATGGCCTATCGGTGGATGAGCCGCAATGTCGATCCCGGACAGCCGGAACCGAACCTGCCCTGGTCCCCGCCGAACTGGGGCACCTCGCCCTCTTATCGCAATACACTGATCCATCATCAGATCTCGACCGATTGGAGCCTCTTCGGGGGCTTGATGCGCTATCTCAGCCATCTCGGCAACGACGGCGAGATCGCGATCGGCGATGCGGCGCTGGCCGGAGTGCTCGAGGAGTACGCCTGGCAGGGCCGGCAACCCATGGTCCAGTATCTGCACGCAATGCACGTCTCCGACGGGGATCTGGAGCCGGAACATGTGGGGCTTTCGGATCACGGCGGCGTGTGGGAGACCTTGGCGGCGACGCTCTCGGGATCGAGGCGGGCCACTTTGCGCTTGACCGAGGCTACCGCCCGCGCGATTCACGAGCCGCCCTGGTTCGGCAAGGGCGAGCTCGTTTTCGAGACCGAGCTCTACTCCCGATTCGCGGCGGATGAGTGGCAGATGCTGCGGGCGATCAACAACCGGAACCTGCGAGACGGAACCGCGCCGATGAAGCGCTTCGCGAAGGGAGAGACCCGAGCGCTCGACATCGTTCTGCTCGACCAGCTCGTCTTGGATGAGGATCGCATGATCGACGCGTGGGTTCGGGTTCAGGAGCTCGATTGGAGCGACATGAGGAACTACCGTGTGTTCGAGTCGATCCTCCACCCGCACAGGACTCTGGCCGAGGGGTGGCTCGAGATCGATCTCGAGCAGCCCGGTACCATTCTCTTCTCGGGCGATGAGGTCGATCTGCGCTTCGAGCTGGAGCTGATCGATCTCGATGTGGTCGACCCGGCGATCACGGCCTTCGAAGTGATGCACGACGGAGGTGAATGGGTCGATCTGTGGTTCGGCACCGACGAGCCCGCGACGCCCTCTGTTTTCGTGTGCGGAAGCGACGGCTCCCGCCGCGTGGTGAGCGGGGAGGATCAGCTCGCGACCGAGCATCGTGTCGTCGTGGACCGGCTCAGCGCCGGTGTGGCCTACTCCTTCACGCCTCGCGCGGAGGACGGCGCGCGCAATCTGGGCCGAGGCATGGCGTGGGAGCGGGAGATCTGGGACGGAGGGTTATTCGATATAGCCGAGTGAGCGAAGATCGCGGCGTATCTCTTCGTCTGAATCGTGAGAGGGAACCAGCAGAGGGCTTCCCGGCCGCTCCCAGCTCTCGATCCTCGCCATCGGTGATTCACTGAGCAGTCGATCGATCGCCGAACCCTCCATATCGGCGCCGGCTGGTAGCCCCAGGAGCTGGAGAAGGGTCGGTGCGAGGTCGAGAACGGAGCGGCCGGCGCCGAGCCTGCGCGAAGGACCGCCGAACGAAGCCACCAGCACGCCGTCCATCCGATGCGCCCCGGTGAAATCCCCTTCGATGGATACCGCCGCGAAGCTCTTGACCGGCAAGCCGCTGCCATCGGGCAACGCAACCGAGCTGCCGCCCGGCAGTCCACGATCGAGCTCTACCCGCAGCTGCCCGTTTTCGAGCTCTATCGATGAGACGATCGTGGCGCCCTCGGTGGTCTCGAGCGATCGCAGCAGCTCGGCCGCGTCTTCGGGTGAGAAGGCACCACCCAGGGCAACGCGGCGCAC
>CAZFNT010000060.1:2840-8223 GCA_964520315.1 uncultured Gemmatimonadota bacterium | reverse complement strand
CGGGGGGTGCGGGTGCGCAAAGGCGTCGCGTCCCAGAGTCGACTGCGGGTTCGGTCCACCTCTCCCCTTGCGTCGCGACTAAGCAAATCCAATCGCTCGAAGAGTGGATCGAGATCGGCCCTGCCCAGGTTGCCGAGCCGGACGCCGGCTCCGTGGTCCGAGACGACGAGGAAGCGGGAGCCGGGATCGGCGAGGGCGACTATCTCCGCCAGCCACCGGTCGACCTGACGGTAGTAATCGAGCACTACGTCGCCAAAGGGGGAGCCGCTCGTGTCCGAGCCGAGCAGGCGAAAGGCCCACCGGGACGAGGCCGGGCCGTGGGCCGCGACATGTTCGCGCCAGAAACGATGTTGCGCGCCGTCGGTGCCGCGAAGATAGAGGGCGACCAGGTCCCAATCGCTACTCTCGGCGAGATAGTGGAGCAGTATGCGGGATGCGAGCCAATCGCGTTCTATCTCGCGCCCTAGATGAAGCCAGGCACTGTGAGCGACGGGGTGGGTCGAAGGATCGGGCTCGTCGCCTGCGATCGTGACCAGCAGTGAATCGGCCCGCGGGCGATGGGCGGCGACGATGGAATCGACTTCGGCGCTGCGCGTCGCCGGGGCAATGCGGTCGTTCAGGGTGTCGAGCAGGAAGCGATCGGATACGAGAAGGGAGCCTTGGGGCGTGGTCGCCGGCCAGGTGACATACCAGTTGACGATGAGGCAGCGCAGGCCCGCGTCACCGGCGATCTCCCAAAGCGGGCGGGCGGTGCGGTGGCCCGCGTGAGCCGGAACAGCTCTCTCGCCTTCGAAGACGAAGCCGTCGATTCCGTGCTGCCACGGTCTCTTGCCTGTGGCGATGCTGGTCCAAACCGGGGGCGATAGGGCTGGATGAATGCTGACAAGGGGCGCGGCGAAGCCCTCGTTCTTGCGAAACATCGCGGCGAGGGTGGGTGCGGCGCCGGCCTCCTCGATGGTGCGCAGGCACTGCCGGCCGAGGCCGTCGATGCCGATCAGAACCACCGGGACGGTTGGCGGCGGGGGCTCGCTCGGGGAGTGAGCAAGTGGCGCTCGCGCTCCCGCGATCTTGCCGGCGGCCACGAGCATGAGGGGGGTGGCGAGAGCGAGGAGAATGGCGGGTGCGGCGAGGGTATCACCCACCTGGCGCGGCAGAGATCGCAGGAGCCGGCCCAAGGGCAGCGCCAAGGCGAGAGATCCGAGAGTGCCGGCCAGCAGCAGCAGGGCGAGCGGGAGCGGGCGGAACGCGGCGCCACCCCAGGCGAGCAGCGAGGCGGAGCTCAGCCAGAGGGTTCCGTGGACCAAGAGGAGGGCGCCGGTGCCGATGACCATATGAGCGCCGAGAAGCGAAATCTGCCGGCGACGCGTGGCCCACAGAGCCAGAATCGCACCGCCCGGTAGAGAGATCCACGCCGCCAACGTGGCGAGAATGGCGATCTCTCCCGTGGTCCCGCCGAGCAAGCGCAAGGTCGGAGGACCCAGAAGAGGAGCCAGGCGCGCCAAGACGAGCTCGCGCGCGAGCCATGAGCCCTGCCTTGCGGCCGGCAGTCCGGCAAACGCCATCGTGAGGAAGGCGCCCAGCCAGAAGGCGACCCCGTACTGACCCGCCAGCACCCGGAGGAACGAGCGGCGCTCAGGGGTAGTAGAGCAGCACATCGCCGGGGAAGAGATAGCGGAATCCGTCTTTGAGTCCGTTGCGCCAGCAGGTCCAGTTGTGGCCGTCGTACGATTCTTGGAAGTGATGTTCGTAGCCCTCGCGCCTGAGCACATCGAGCAGACTGCGATTGAAGAATATGAGCGATTCGAAGCGACCGCAGCTCAAGTAGAGCTTCGCGGGTTCGGTACGTGCTTGGCGTGAGAACGACGACACGAACTGCAGGATCGGCTCGTCATCCCCGAGGCGCTCGGGATCGACTTCATGGATGGTGCGCCGGCGCACATCGGCGTGAATGAAGCTGCCCGACTGACTGAACACCTTGCCGTAGATATCGGGGAAGCGGCTAAATGTGTGCAGTGAGGTCAGCGCGCCGTAGCTCGCACCCATCAGGCAACGGAAAGCGGCGTCATCTCGAAGTGCGTAGCGAGCCTGGAGCACAGGTAGGACTTCATGGGTGAGGAAATCCCCCTGCCGGGGATCGGCCTTGTATTCGGTCAGTCGTCGCGGCGAGTCGGTCAGCGCCACGACGAAATCCTCGATCTCTCGATCGTGCATCAGGTTATCGAGCACTGTGCCCAGCTTGGCGTAGCGCAGGTAATCGGAGCCGTCGTGAACGATCAGGAGCGGATACGCGCGATCGGAGCGGTAGCGCGCCGGGAGGTAGATCCGGAGAGCTCTTTCTTCCGCGAATGCCTTACTGCGCACCTTGATCGTTTCGATCGTGCCCCGCCGCACGTCGGAACGCTCCCGAACGAAATCGGGTCTTGCGTAGCCGTGTGCGGTAACGACCGACTTCTCTCCGTAAGGGCAGTCGGAACGTCTCGGATTCAGCGGATCGACGAAGGTTCGCGTTCCTGCGCCATCGTGAACCTCGATGCGATACTCGATCCGCGCTTTGGGAGGCACCTGCATCGGCAGATAGTGCAGCGAGGTTCCGGCAACCCGCAGGAACTCCTGGCGGCTCTCGAGTCCCATGATCTCGTGCCTCAAGTACACCTCTCTCGCGTTTCCGTCGCGGTAGAGAAAGGTGACCCCCTCGTCGTCGACCAAGGGTGCATGGTGCGCCGCGAGAAAACGCGCGATCGTCGACTCCATCGGGCTCTCGGCGAGCGCATCCTGGAGTTGAGCCAGCCTCAGCACGGGGCACCGGCCTTCATCGATGTTCCCGAGAAGACGGTCTCGCCCGGCTCGAGCCCGCGCTCATCGCCTTCCGATGTGAAACGAACAGCGCTGCCGGCTGGCCCCAGGCTGATGCAGCGGTAGCGATCAGCTCCGTCCACCACCAGCACAGCTCCCTCATCGAGGCCGATGCACGCCCGCAGGGGGAAGCGCCGTGCCAGAAAGGTGAGATGGTCTCGACTCCCCTTTCGGATCCGTTCGGCATGCTGCGGCAGCACCAATAGGCCGGGGAGCAGGCCCACGCCTCGCCCGAACACCTCGAAGGTGTGGTGGCGGTCCTGATACTCGTCGTGGTAGACGACCACCCGCTCGCCCAGAGCCATCGCTCCGGCGGATCGGGCTACGATCGTTGCCCCGGCCGCCAGGCTCTCGCAGAAGACGGAGCCCAGATCGAAGAAATGGAGCCTGTTGAGGAGAACCGCCAAGTGGCCGCCGTAGAAGACGAGCGTCGCGGCGCTTCGGATTCGCCGCACCAGGAGTCGGCGCTTCGCCAGCCAGGTCTTGTTCTCGCGTAGCTTCGAAGTGGACAGGAAAGCGCATCGCAATCGTTCGAGCCGATCCAGCAGCCACTCGTCTTGCTCCCGAATCCGATCGAGCTCCAGACTCAGCTCTTCGGCCGCGAGCCCCTGTGCGTCGTCGATACGCCCGCGATGCGTCCCAGCGCGACCGAGGAGCCGCGCGAACGACCACTGGGGATACCAGCTCTGCACAGTCGCGAGCTGTGCCTTGAGCTGCCGGAGCGCCATGCGGTTGGATCTGCGATAGAGCTCCATCGTCTTCTTGACTTCGGCCTGCTTATCACTATAGAGCTGCGCAAGTTCCGGCTCTTTCTCGCAGAACTTCTCGAACTCCCAGTATAGCGAGAGATTCTGTACATTGTGGTGTCGGTTGCCCGGCACTCGAGCGGGGACGCCGATTCGATAGAGCGTCTCTTTCAGGTGGGACTCCCCGAACTCCTCCGCCTGCCAGCCGGCCGTGACCAGGACCACCTTGCGGCTCTTCCTCACGCCTGCATTGCTGTGCGTGGGCTCGAGAATCTTCCCTCTGGCCACTTCCAGTGGTCCCGGATCGCGCCCGCTGCCACCATCGATGATGATCGCTCCGGTCATGATTGGCCCGCGCCTCCGCTGCTCGGTCGGTCGCTTGGTTCGTAGAAACGGTTCGCCTGCTCGAGTGCCCGATCGCGCCGGGTATCCTCGTCGATATCGAGCTGGGCGATCGCACTGAACGCGTTCAGATCGGGCAGGAAGAGGGAGCGCACGGGAGACAGAGCCAGCTCGGCGGCCCGGCGCGAGAGCGCTCCGACATAGTCCTCGAAGAACATCTCTCCCAACTCGCCCGGACGGCCGTCCGGCACCGGGTTGTTGAAATCGATAGCCCAGGCCTTGCCCTTGTCGTCGATCACGAACTCGACGGAGTTCATCTCGTAGCCGAAGGCTCTGTTGATGATGCGGCACGAATCGATCACCTCGCGCCCTTGGTTCGGTGTGAGGAAGCTCTTGTCGGGCAAATACTCCGAGCGATCGCCGGGTCTGAAGATATACTTCATTACGATGATCTCACGGCCTACGCAGAGGCAGCGCAGATGCCATTTGTGGGGGCCGGCGACGGCCGCCTGAACCGTCATGGAGCGGTCCCCCGAGGCGTCGTAGGCCTCGAGCAGCTCTTGCATGTTCTCGCACAGCGAAACACCTTCCGCCGCACGCCCCTCCGCGGGCTTGAGGTAACAGGGAAAGCCTACCTTGGACATCATCTTCTCCCACTGGAAATGTCGGTGGAATCGGAAATCCCCTCGCTCGAGCCGCGGCGAGGAGTGGGGCGGCAGAGTGAATGTCGCGGGCACGCGGACGCCGAGTCGGCGGACGATGGAGTAGCCGACGTCTTTGTGGGCAATGAAGTAGTGGAAAGAGAGCGGGTTGTTGATCACGTGGACGCCGCGGAAGGCATGGCTCATGAGAACGCCACGGGCGATCTCGAGCCGATGGGAAGCGCGATCGATGATCAGGGAGTATCGACTCTGGTGATCGATGTCGAACTCCGTGATTTCCATGTGTTGCGCCACGAGCTCGATCTCGCCCCCATCGGGCTTCGCGACCCGCGGAGCGGCGTTGATCGATTCGAGGAGGGCATCGCCCAGGGCCTCGGTGAAGTAGAGGAGTCCTACGTGGTACTGCATGTGATCGATCCGACCTCGTTCAGGAGAGGGACGAGTGGTTAGCCTGTCCATTGTTGCGAGATTAGGGGCTCGATTCAAACTCCCAAGCGGCTCATTCGGCTTGATTCGCCGTTTTCTGCCATTTATGCGGCCCGACCGGTGGACTCTGGCGACCGCGGCGGCTCTGATGGTGGTCGAAGTTCCCTTCTCGGTGGTCCGTCCCCTGATCGCCAGGCACGTGCTGGACGAGGCGCTGCCCGCGAGCGATATGCGACTGGTCGTGATCCTCTGCGTTTTGATCGCGGCGGTGTCGGTGATCAACCAGCTCCTCGCGTGCGCGATCGGCGTCGTCATCGCCAGATTCCACGCCCGTTTCAGCTTCCGTGTTCGCAC
>CAZFNT010000060.1:0-2830 GCA_964520315.1 uncultured Gemmatimonadota bacterium | reverse complement strand
AAGGACACCGGCTATCTGATGTCGCGTCAGACCGACGACGTCGACAACCTCGACGGCATCTTGGCCGATACCTTCATCCGCGCGGCGATGGACATGGTCCGAGCGGTCTTCTTCGTGATCATGCTCCTGGTGCTCGACGTCTACCTGGCCGTCACCGCCTTCGCATTCGTCACGCTGATATTCGGCATTCAAGCCCTCTTCTCGCACCGACTCCGGCATGCCAGTCGCGAGACCCGCGAGACCTGGTCGCTCAGCAGCGCCTCGTTGCACGACGGGCTTAGCGGTCATGCCCTGATTCGGGCATCCGCGTCGGAGGCGACCGAGAGGCGTCGTTTCTCAGCGCGGCTGGCGGAGCATCTGCGCGCTCGATTCCGGCGCGATGTTCTCGGCATGGTGGCGGGGCGTCTCTCCGGAGTCAGCGCCGGGATCGGGATGGGCCTGATCCTCTATGTCGGCAGCTCGCGTATCGTCTCCGGGGAGTTCACGGTAGGCGGGCTCTTCGCCTTCTTCCTCTATCTTGGCAACCTATTCGGGACGACATACGCGCTCGCCGGCCTCAATCCGGTGATCCAGCGCGCTCTGGCGTCGGCCGAGCGGATCGTGCAGCTACTCGACACGATTCCTTCGATCAAGAGCCCGGCCGGCGCTCCAAGGCGCGTCATCGCGCGAGGTGATGTCGCCTTCGATTCGGTCGAATTCGCATATCGCCCGGGGGAACCGGTTCTGCGCGGGGTGTCGCTGCGAGCGGCGCCTGGAACGACGGTGGCGCTGGTGGGGCCGAGCGGTGCGGGAAAGTCGACCTTCGCGAGCATGGTTCCGCGTTTCTACGATGTCGACCGCGGATCCGTGCTGATCGATGGGATCGACGTGCGCCAGATGCGGCTCTCCGATCTCCGCCGGCAGATCGGCGTTGTGCCCCAAGAGATCTTCCTCTTCAACAGGAGCGTTCGCGACAATCTCACTGTCGGGCTCGGCCGGCGCAAGGTCGCCATGGAGACGGTCGAAGAAGCCGCCGAGGCCGCCCACGCGCACGCCTTCGTATCTGCCCTGCCGCAAGGCTACGACACTCTGATCGGTGAACGGGGCGTGCGACTGAGCGGGGGCGAAAAGCAGCGACTAGCGATCGCCCGAGAGCTCTTGCGAGACCCACGAGTGCTCATTCTCGACGAAGCCACGTCGAGCCTCGACTCCACTTCGGAGCGTCTGGTGCAAGATGCCTTGAATCGCCTGCGGCGAAATCGCACATCGATCGTCATCGCGCACCGGCTCTCCACCGTGCTCACCGCTGATCAGATTCTGGTGTTCGACGCCGGTGAGATCGTGGCACGCGGAACTCACGAAACCCTCCTCGAGAGCTGTGATCTCTACCGCGAGCTCTACGAGACGCAGTTCGATGCGAATGCCGCATGACGCCGCGCGCGAAGGCAGTGGGCGAGTGCTGCTGGAGGTCGGTAGTCGCCGCGGCGGCTTTCTCGCCCATCTCGCCGAGAAGAATCCGGGAGCGGAGTGCATCGGGATCGAATACCGGGCGGCTTGGGCCAACAAGGCCCGTGAGAGCACGCGGCGCCGAGGTCTCGAGAATCTCCGCTACATCTGCGCGGATGCCCGTGACGTCGTGCGACACCTGCTGATGTCGGAAGAGATAGCCGAGGTCTACATCCTCTTCCCCGACCCTTGGCACAAAAAGCGACACTTGCCCCGGCGCTTGCTGCAGCCGGAGTTCATGCGCGATCTGACGCGCGTCATGAAGCCTGGCGCTCCCCTCTACATTCTGACCGACATCGCCGACTATGCCGACTGCATAAGGCGAGATCTAGACCAGGTCGATGGCCTGGAGCCCTTACCGAAAGCGATGTGGCCCAACGAATCGGACTGGGGACCGTCTCGTAAGGATCGCTACCCCCGGCTTCCGGACGAGGTGGTGCAGCGTGTGTTTCTGCGGCGTAGAGCTCACCTTGCGGCGGGATCGTAGTCGGCCAGGAAGCTCTTGCTGAATGTCTCGTAGGCGCCGATCTCGATCGCATCGCGCGCGCGACGCATCAGATCGAGATAGAAATAGAGGTTGTGATAAGTGGCCAGATGCTGGGCCAGATACTCGCGTGATTTGAAAAGGTGTCGCAGGTAGGCGCGGCTCGTCGTCCGGCAGACCTTGCAGCGACAGTTCGGGTCGGGAGGGTTCGGGTCGCGGGCGTATCTGGCGGACTTGGCTACGAAAGGGCCAAGTGACGTGAAGAGCATCGCTTTTCGCGCGTTTCGCGTCGGCAAGACGCAGTCGAACTGATCGATCCCGCGGCCGACGGCGTCGATCAGGTCTTCGGGGTAGCCGACGCCCATCAAGTAACGGGGACGATCCGTCGGCAAGTGCGGGAGCACGGTCTCCAGCATGCTCTTGAACTCATCTTTCGGCTCCCCTACCGCCAATCCTCCGACGGCGATGCCGTGAAAAGGTAGGGAGGAGATCGCCTGCGCCGATTCGACCCGAAGATCGGACTCGAAGGCACCCTGACAGATGCCGTACAGTACGCCCTGCCCCCCTTCCGGCCAGGCGCCGATGCAACGCCGTGCCCAGGCGTGGGTGCGGTCCATCGAGCGGGCGGCGTACTCCCGCGTGGACGGATGGGGGCAGCATTCGTCGAAAGCCATCGCGATGTCGACGCCGAGATCGGACTGGATCTCCATGACCAGCTCGGGGGTGAAGAGATGCTCGGAGCCGTCCAGATGGCTGCGGAACCTCACACCTTCATCCTCGATCTTCCGATTGCTCGCTAGCGAGTGGACCTGGAAGCCGCCGGAGTCGGTGAGGATCGGGCCGGACCAGCCGGTGAAGCGG
>CAZFNT010000059.1:0-12982 GCA_964520315.1 uncultured Gemmatimonadota bacterium | reverse complement strand
GCCGGCCGACGCCGCCCGCCCCCCCGGAGGGCCGACCAGAACCGCCACCGGCACCTTCGATCCGAGAAAGGCCTTCACGATGTCGCGCATCGACTCTTCGAGCCCGCCGGGCGTGTCGATCTCGAGCACGAAGAGCGCGTTGCCCCGATCTTCCGCGATCTCGAGCACCCGGATGACGAAGCTCGCCGAGATCGGGGTGATGGGGCCGTCGATCGCCGCGACCACGACTCGGTCCGCCTGGGCGGAGGCCGGCTGCGCATCGTTCCCAGAGGCCGAGCCGATTGCACTCAGAGTCCCGACCATCAGAAAGGCGAGGATCGATCGCGCTGTGTCGCGGACCGTCTTTCGTGAAGTGCTCCGATTCATCTGCGGGCTCCCGGTGTCTGCTCTCTTCTTTGCTAAGGTCCCTCGTCTTTCACATTCCAGCCAATACGTCAGATTCTACACATGTCAAACCCGATCAAGACAGCTCTACTCGCGGCGCTCCTCTTGACATCGACGGCCGCCCTCGGACTGCCCGCGCCTCCTTTCGAAGTGCCGCTCCGGCATCGCCTCTACCCTTTCGTTGCACGGATCCAGGTGCGCTCCGCCGATCTGCCCCTCTTCGCGCAGAGCCGTCCTTACAGCCGGGCCGACGCCGCCGAGCTGATCCGCTGGATCGAGATGAAGGTGAGCGCGGGCGAGCTGTCTCTCTCCGCGGGCGAATCGCACGACTTCGACGCGCTTCGCCGAGAGTTCGCCGCCGAGCTCGGTCGAGGTGATGAAGATGGCCCCACCGAGCCGTACGCCCTGGTGATCGAAGAGGATGGGGATCGACTCGTTCTCGATCTGTACGCATCGGAGCGCTACATCGCGGCCGGCGACGACGCTACCGAATCTCTCGATCTGACGTCGTCGACGACCACCGTGGGCGGCCATATGCGGGCAACGCTCGGCGGCTGGCTCGCGCTCTCGGCAGATGTGCGCAACACGCGGCTACAGGGCTCGAGCGGCCACAGCACCTTCGTGGCGCGCCACGGTCCCCCCTCTACCAAGGCGGGCGAGGAAGGGGAGTTCCGGGACTCCGCCGACGGCTACGCGGCGATCTCCACGCCGATCGCCGATCTCTCGATCGGGAAATCGCTGCTCGATTGGGGACCGGGGCGATCGGGCAGGTTGCTCCTGGGCTCGGACTCCTACGCCTTCGACCAGATCCGCCTGACCCGCGCTCTCGGGCCCTTGCGCTTCGTGGCCGTCCACGGCTGGGTGCGGGGCGAGCAGGAGCCTCGTTACCTGGCGGCCCACCGGATCGAGGCGAAGGTCCATCCTCGCTTTACTTTGGGCGGCGGCGAGGCGGTGGTCTACGGGCAGACCCACCGGCTCGACTCGGAGCAGGATCGCGGCGGATTCCAGTTGGAGTATCTGCTCCCGCTCTTCCCGCTCCACGTCTCGGAGCACTATCTCGGCGACCTCGACAACAACCTGATGTCCTTCGACGCATTTTGGCTGCCGGTCGATGGCCTGGCGCTCTGGGGCGAGCTCCTGATCGACGATTTCAACAGCTCTAGGGCATGGGATCATTTCGGGAACAAGCTCGGCTGGGTAGGGGGAACGCGCGCGGTCTTCGGATCGAGCGGGATCGATGCGGGCCTCGAGTACAGCCGCCTCGACCCCTGGGTCTACACGCACCGCCTCGACGGCCACAGCTTTACCCATTTCGATCGCTCCCTTGGCCACTGGCTGCTGCCGAACTCCGACGAGATCCGGGGGGACCTGGGCTGGCGGCCGACCGGGAGCCTGAGTCTCGAGTGTTCCTTTAGTATTCTTCGCTATTCCGTTGGCCATACGACAGATGGACTCGGCGGTTACTTCGTGCCGGATACGGCGCGTCCCGATCCGGAGATCTTCGACACGCCGAAGAACGCGTTCACGGGAACGATCGAGAAGACGCGCGAGTTCAAGTTTCAAGCGGAGTGGGAGCCCTTCTACGAGTGCTTCCTCGACGTCGAACTGACCCGGCTCGATATCGAGAATCTGGGAAACGTGGCGGGCGCGGATCTGAGCGATTTCAGGGTCGGGATCGGCATCCGTGTGGAGCGCTGAGCTCGCCTGGATCGCCTGGATGCTGGCGGCGAGCACCCTTCTGCATGCGGGGGCGGCTCTGTGGCTGATCCGCGGGATGGGTCGATCGTTGCCCATGAGCAAGAAGCGACCCCCGGTGAGTGTGGTCGTGGCGGCAAAGGACGAGGCGGAAGGAATCGGGGCACTTGTTGTTTCCGTGACGGGTCAGGATTACGAAGGCCGGATCGAGCTGATAGTCGTCGACGATCGCTCCGTCGACGGAACGGCGGACGAAGCGCAGCGACACGCGCTCGGCGTCGGCTCGAGCCGGTCGGTGAAGATCTTGCGTATCGCCCAATCCCCCCCCGGAGTTTCGCCCAAAAAGCACGCCCTCGGCGTGGGCATCGATGCGGCAAGGCATGAGCTCCTTGCCTTTACCGACGGAGACGCGCGGCCGGAGCCGACCTGGATCTCGGCGATGACGACCCATCTGGGGGACGGCGTTGGTCTGGTGATCGGTCCGGCTCCGATCGAGGGTGCGGGATGGCTGGGGAGGATCGCCGCGCTCGAGGCACTCGGACTGGGCGCGGTGGCGGCCGGGAGCGCGGGGGCGGGTTATCCCTTGACCTGCACGGGTCGAAATCTGCTCTATCGCCGCGAGGCGCTCGCCGAGGCCGGGGGGATGGGGGCGAGCGCGGGGCTGGGCGCGGGCGACGACGATCTGATGATGGCGAGGCTCCGGGACAGGACCGATTGGCGAATCGTGCATGCGCGGGGGCACGCGGCGGTGGTGCGAGGGTCGGCGAAAGGGCGGTGGCGGGATTGGATCGCTCAGCGCAGGCGCCATGCTTCCAACAGCCTGCGATTCGCTCCGCGAATCGTCGTGGGGTTGGTCGCGCTCTACATCTATCACCTGCTGCCGATCGTGTTGGTGGGTGCGGGGCTCGGAAGCTGGAGCTTCGCGGGCTGCCTGGCTCTGGCGGGGGTAGCCTGGGGGGTCCGCGCGGCGATCGATTGGGGGCTCTTGGCGAGCGCGGCGCGCCGATTCGGTGTGCAGACGCCAGGGGTTGCGCTCGGGCTGGTGGAGCCTCTCTTCAGTTTGATGGTGGTGATGGTGGCGCCCCTCGGTATTCTGTGTGGCTATAGCTGGAAGGGCGAGCGTTACCCGAGAGGCAAAGTGCGACCACCGAAACAAAGGACGACCTGATGGGAGCCGAGTCGGTCTGGATCGAGGTTTGGCGCGCGCTGCTCTTTGCTCTCTGCGGGGTGCATCTGCTCTTTGTGGCGGGGTTTTGGGTCGGGCTCGGTCGCCTGAAGCGCCGCCGCGCGACGGAGCAGCCGAGCGTCTCGATCGTGGTCCCCGCGCGCGACGAAGAAGCGCTTCTGCCTCGCTGCATCGAGTCGCTCCAGCGGCAGGAAGGGTACCCGGCCGATCTGATCGAGATCGTAGTCGTCGACGACCGCTCGACCGACACGACAGCCGAGATCGTCAGCCAGTATGCGGAACATGACCCCCGCGTGCGCCTGGTGCGGGTCGTCTCGAACCCGAAGGGCTACTCGCCGAAGAAGAACGCGGTCGACCAGGGGATCGAGGCGGCGCGGGGTGAGCTGCTCTTCCCGATCGATGCCGACTGCGAGGCCCATCCCAGATGGCTCGCCTCGATGGTCGGCTGCTTCGAGCCCGATGTAGCGATGGTCTCGGGTTTTGCCGAGCTCGATCGCCCCGATCACCCCGAGCGCGCCTTCATTCGGATTCAGTCGCTGGAGCTGCTTTCGCTCTTCGCCTGCGCGGCGGGGTCGACCGCGATCGGCTGGATTCTGGCCTCATCGGGGGCGAGTCAAGGGTATCGGCGATCGACCTGGGACGAGATCGGCGGATTCGGAGAGATCGGACCGCTGGTCTCGGGCGACGACGACCTGATGGTGCAGCGGGTGGCGCGCCTCGGCACGGGGCGGATCGTCTTCTCGGCGGAGCCCGATGCGCGGGTGCTGACCGAGCCGATGCGACGGGTGCGCGATTTCTACAGGCAGAGGAAGCGTTGGGGATCGAAGTACACCCACCATCGCCCTTCGTATATGGCCTTTTTGACCCTCTTCTACACCTTCAACGTGGTGCTCTTCTTCTCGCCGCTGCTCGTGATGTCGGCTCCGGGTCAGGCGCTGATACCCTGGCTGGCGGCGCTGGCTCTGAAATGGGGTGGAGAGCTGACCCTGCTCCGGCGCGCCGCCAAACGCTTCGGGAGGCTCGACCTGCTGCGCTACTTCCCGCTCTGGGCGCTGCTCCATGTGCCCTACATCACCTGGATGGGGCCGGCGTCGCTCTTCGGCAAGGTGGTGTGGAAGGGGCGAGTGCACGGGAGCAGATCGTTGATGGGCGACGAAGAGGGACGGCGAGCCGCGTGATTCTCGGTGCGGGACCGGTGATCGGGTCGATCGTCGCCGGGGCGACGGTCTATGGGCTCGCGGCCACACGGGTCACTCGGCCCTTGCTCTGGGATCGTTTTTTCGATCATGTGATCTGGCGGGGAGCGGCGGGGGCGCCCGCCCGATTCGCGCTCAGCTTCGACGACGGCCCCGATCCGGAGAACACGCCCCGTCTGCTGGACGCGCTGGAGCGGCACGACGCCAGAGCGACCTTCTTCATGGTCGGGCGGTGGGCGGCGCGGAACCGGTCGCTGGTGGCGCGTGTGGCTGCGGCGGGGCACGAGATCGGCAACCACTCGCTCTCCCATAAGCGCATGATCTTCTTGTCGCGGAACGAGATCGAGGAGGAAATCGACGCTGGCGCCGAAGCGATTCGCGACGCCGGCGGGGGTGAGACGAGGCTTTTTCGTCCTCCCTTCGGTCTGCGGGATCCGCGTCTTCTGGCGGCGACGTCGAAGCGCGGATACCTCGTCGTGCTCTGGTCGGTGATGCCCTGGGATTGGACGAGGCCACCGGCGGCCTGGATCGAGCGTTGGCTGCTCTTGCGGGTGGGCGCCGGGTCGATCGTCGTGCTGCACGATGGCGGTGGAGATCGCTCGGCTACGGTCGAAGCGGTGGATCGGGTGCTGCCGGCGCTGCAAGACAAGGGGCTCGCCGCGGTGACACTGAGCGAGCTTATCGGGCAGCCGGCGTGAGATGGCGACGACTCTTTGAGGGCTTGCTAGTGGCGACGGCGCTGCTCGAATGCTCGGTTGCCTCGACCGCGGAGCCGATGCAGGTGGTGCGTGAGAAGAGCACCTTTCGAATCGCTCTGCTCAATGTGCCGGTCGTCGAGGCCAGCCTCGCTCTCGAGCCGGATTCGACGGGGGCGATCCTGGTCGAAGGCAGGGCGCGAACGGTCGGAATCGGTGGGATTCTCTACCCGATCGACAACTACTACCGTGCACTGCTCGATCCGACGAGCGGGCTGCCGCGCTGGTGGAAGAAGACGATCGCTCAGGCCGACTTGAAGCAGTCGCTGGCGGCGAGGGCCGACCGGGAGCTGGGGTTGGTGGACTACGGGGAGCATGGCACGCGGCAACTGGCCGAAGGGGCGAGCTGGTTCATCGCGATCGGGGCGACTCTCCATAGAGAGGTTTGGGAGGTCGGCACCTGCCGCACGTATCCGATCGAGATGGAGGGGCGCCGGCTGATGATGACCCTTCGCGGACGCGAAGAGGTAGAACGGAAGGTGCTGGGGCGCACGCGGCGCTGCATTGTGGTCGAGGCCGAGCTCGTCGAGCCGCAGCCGGCAGGCAGCGACCTGCTCCCGCGGACCGACATGCTGACCTACCACCTGGTCGACGACGATTTCTCGTGGAGCTTCGTGGTCACGAGAGAGAGCCCTGCGATGCTCGCCGCGATCGAGCTGAAGCGATCGCCGGTCTCGATTCGCGCCGAGCTGATCCGCTTCGAGCGAGGCGGAGTGGAGCTACACAGACCGCGCGGTGGCCGGCGTTCCCACCGGCGACCGCGGGAGTCGAAAGGCGACTCGGTTCGGTGAAGGAGGCCATGCGGCGCTGCGTTCGACCGCTGCTGGCGCTCGCGATTCTGGCGCTGCTGATTCACGAGCTCGAGTGGCAGGAGTTGGCGGGCAATCTGCGCGCTGCGCGCCCACTTTCGATCGCGCTCGCGCTGGTGCTGGTTGTCCCCAATGTGTTGCTGCAGGCGGTGAAATGGCGGGTCCTGATCGAGCAGGCGGCGCCCGGGGTCGCTTTTCGCGACGCGATCCGATCGCTGCTCGCCAGCTTCGCCCTCGGGCTCGCGACTCCGGGCCGCGTAGGTGAGGCTGTTCGAGGTCTCTACGTCGGCACTGGAGATCCCATTCAGCTCTCCGGCTCTTTCTTCATCGACAAGGCGCTGAACACAGCCCCGCTCCTGATCATGATGACCGCGCTCGTGGGCGCCACCGCTGGCGTGCTGCCCGCTCTGCCATGGGCGATCGCAACGTGCGCTTTCTTCGCGATCACCGCTCGGCCGGCCGGCGCACAGAAGCTCTTGCGTCGCGTGGCTCCCCCCCTGTCGAGTCGCCTCGGTCGCTTCACCGCCGCCCTATCGCATGCGCCCTCCTCGGCGATCTTCTCCGCCACGTTGCTTTCGGTAGCCATCTACGCCGTGGTCTACGTCCAATACGCGTCGCTGCTCAGGGCCTTCGCCCCCGCCGCGTCGCCGGCGGCCTCCGCGGCGGCCTTCATCGCGATCAACCTGGCGGGCTCGATCCCGGCCATGCCAGGCGGGTTGGGGACGCGTGAGGCCGGCGCCGTGGTCGCCTTGCGAGCCTTCGGAATCTCCGCAGAGGCAGCGGTGAGCTCTTCTCTGCTCGTCTTCCTCTTCAATCTCGGGCTGCCCGCACTGCTGGGGCTCTGGGTCATCGCCCGCGGGGGACGCAAGTGATCGAGGTCTCGCCGCAGGAGTGGGGCTGGCTGCTCCCCGCGCTCTACGCCGAGGTGCACTACCGCCACGGTCGCCTGCCATCGTTGCTCTACCGCGCCTTCCCCGAGGTGGTGGTCGATGTGCCGATCCGCCTTGAGCCGGGGTGGGAGGGGGACCGGCTTCCGGTTCTGGTCTTGATCAAGGATGCGCATCGCTATCCGGTCACGGTCGAGTCGATCAAGATCGATCTGCGCGCTCAGCGGGGCCGCCGCTTCGGCACTCGGATCCCGCTCGGCTGGGTCTGCCGCGAGCCGATGCAGCACAAGATCCTCTACGTCGATCTCGGGCCGCTGGCCCGGCGCGGAGAGCTTGCGGTGGCCGGCGAAGTGCGCATTCGCGAGGATGGAGGGCGGCGGCGGGGCCGTCGCGTGCGGGTGCGCGGCGACAGCTACGGGCGGTGGTCGACGATGCTGGCCACACGCGCGGCGGCCGATCCTTACCCCTCCGAGGCGGGCTGGGTCAGTGGGGATCTGCACCACCACACGGCCTACACCGCCGATCAGGTGGAGTTCGGGGCTCCGCTCGAAGTCAGCGCAGTCTTCGCTGCCGCGGCGGGCTGCGCATGGGCAGCGACGACCGATCACTCCTACGACCTGGACGACGACCCCGCCGACTTCCTGCGCAATCGGCCCGATCTTCCGAAATGGCGGGCGCTGCGGGGAGAGGCCGGGCGACTCAACGCCGCGGGCACGGGGGCGTGGCTCCTGCCGGGCGAAGAGGTCTCTTGCGGCGGAGTCGACGGGCACAATCTGCATCTGCTGGTCCTCGGGCACGAGCACTTCCTGCCGGGGGTGGGGGACGGCGCGGAGCGTTGGTTTCACAACGCCGCCACCTTCCCGCTCACCGAGGTGCTGCGGCGGATCGAGTCCGGGCCGGGGATCGCCTACGCCGCGCACCCCTTCGAGCCGATGGGGCGTTTGAACCGTTTTGCGTTCAATCGGGCGACCTGGTCGGAGGACGATGTGAGAGCGCGGGGCCTCCACGGGCTGCAGGTTTGGAACGGATCGAAACCCGAGGCTCTACGAATCGGACTGGAGCGATGGCGCACGCTCCTCGATCGAGGGGTTCGGCGACCGATCGCGGCGGGGAACGACGCCCACGGCAGCTTCGCGCTGGGGCGATCGATCACGCTCCCCTTCTTGAGTCTCTCCTGGGGCAAGGAGCAGGTTTATGCCAATGCGAGGACGACCCTGCGAACGCGAGGGCCGCTGGGGGACCGATCTCTGCTCGATGCGCTGGCCGCGGGCCGATCGACGGTGACCAACGGCCCCTTTCTCTGCCTCGAGGCGCGGCAGGAGGGCGGCGTTTTCGAGGCGGGCGATCGAATCGAAGGGGATCAGCCGGCGATGATTCGCGCTCGCGGGCGTTCGACCGGGGAGTTCGGATGCCCCTCGTCTCTGGTGGTTCATGTCGGAGTCGAGGGCCGAGGGGAGCGGGTCGCCGCCGCCACGGCAGGGGATGGGAGTGGCGAGATTCGCGCCGGTCTTCTGCTGGAGCGAGCTCCCGCGCGGGGCTGGATCCGGGCCGAGCTTCGCTGTGAGCGTCCCGAGGGGGGCGACGAGGCGGGCCTCGCGCTCACCAACCCGATCTACTGCGGCTGAGGACTCTGTCCGGGTTTCGCTGCTCCATCCCGAGGCGGAGCCCCTTGCACACGGTCGAGCGCATGTCTGACCTTGCGAAGCAGCTCGTCGGTCTTGACCGGCTTGGCCAAGAAGTCGACCCCCTCCTCGAGTGGCCTCTGGGCTCGGACTACGTCGTGGGCGTATCCACTCATCAGAATCGCGGGCATGTCGGGATCGAGCCGGCGGATCTTCTCCAACGCCTCGCGCCCACTCATTCCGGGCATCACGACATCGAGAAGCACGAGATCGATACCGCGTCGTTCCCGTGCAAACACTGCCACGGCCGGGGCTCCGTCCTCCACAGCGACGACGCCGTAACCCCTTCGTTCGAGAATCTTGACCAGTAGCTGGCGGACCGAAGCAGCATCCTCGGCGAGCAGGATCGTCTCGTTGCCTCCGACGATCGGCCCGGTCTCTTTACTGGGCCGCTCGGCTCTCTTCTCTTCCTGCTCGACCATCGGAAGAAACACCCGCACGCTCGAACCCACACCGACGCGGCTCTCCAGCTCGATCTCGCCGCCATGCTGCTTGACGATGCCATAGGCCTCCGAGAGCCCGAGCCCCGAGCTCTCCCCCTGCGGCTTCGTCGAGAAGAAGGGCTCCAGGGCTCTCTCCATGACGGCATTCTTCATCCCCACACCGGTGTCGGCGACGGTCAATACTCCCCGAGCCTTCGCCTGCGCGGGAGGATCGGCGGGCGCCTTCCACACCGAAATCGTCAACGCCCCCCCCTCCGGCATCGCGTCTTTGGCATTGGTTGCCAGATTGAAGAGCACTTGCTCGAGCTGCATGGGGTCGGCCTCGACCTCAACCGGCTGCTCCCCCGACCGAACGATCTCGAGCCGGATACGCTCTCCCAGCAGCCGAGACAACATCGGCACGAGCCCGGCGACTGTTTCCGCCAAATCGAGCGGTATCGAATCGATGATGCGATCGCGGCCGACAGCGGCCAGCTTGTCGGTCAGCGTAGCGCCCTGATCGGCCACCTTGAGGACCTCCATCAGACTCTCTCTCTGCTCCGACTCGGCCGGCGCATCGGCAACGGCGAGATCCGCATGCCCGATGATGCTGGTGAGCATGTTGTTGAGGTCGTGGGCGATACCGCGTGCGAGTGTCCCGAACGCGTCCATTCTGATCGCGCGCCGGAGCTGCTCTTCGAGGGCCTTGGTGCGGCTCAAGTCGACCAGGAATGCACATACTTCCGAGGTACGACCCGAACGATCGGTGACCACCGGAAACTCGATGATCGAGACCGTCCGCTTACCCGAGTCGAAGATCAGCTCGATCTCCTGTTCGAGGCTCCTGCCGGTTTCGAACACCAGTTCGGTCACTCGCGCGAGGGCATCGAGGCCCGCGGCCTTTGTGAGGTCGTAGACATATCGTCCCTGCGTATGCTCCGGTCCGGCGTCGAGGAGCTCCGCCACGGCATCGTTCGCGTGCAGAGTTCTCCCCCCTCTTCCTTGAATCAGAACCCCTATCGGAGCGTGGTCGAAGATCCCTTGCAGAGTGAGCGCCATATTCGCGACCGGGGCGACGACCCGCAGGCTGATTCGATGCATGACGGCAAGCGATATCAAGACCAGGAAGAGCCCCGCGGCCGCGATGAGCGAAATCCCTTTCGCCAGCGCTAGATCGGCTTCCACGCGCGAGATGCCGACGCGCACGACGCCCATGAGCTCGTTCTCATAGCCGCCGACAAAGGGCACGTCGATCTCTTCGATCCGCTTCCCGTGCACTCGCAGATCCTGAATGATCTCGACCTCTCCATCGAGCACTCTCATCGCCTCTCGAGTGGCCGGATCGTGGGGCTGGGTGTCGATCAAAGACGGGTCGCTGTGGGCGAAGACGACACCGCTCAGGTCATGGACCGCGATGTAGGCGATTACGGGGTGCTTTCGGGCAAGATCGCCGACGAGGAGCCGAACATGGTACTTGCCGGAAAAACTGACGCGGTCGATCGCATCGGAGATCACCATCGTGGTCGTAGCGGCCAATCGATCGACCTCACGATTCGCCAGCCCAAGCAGGACCCAGCTCCCACTCAGGCAGATGACCAGAACCAGCAGGAAGACCACGGCGCCGTACGAGAACAGGAGCTTCGCCTCCATGTGCCCAGCTGCCCGGATTCTGCGCTCCGATGTCGAAATACTCACGGTGAGACACCTCTACCAGTGGCACGCTTCACCGTCTCCCAACGCCAACGGGGAGTGTGGCTGGGCCATGGCAGAGCGAAGGGATCGGGAATCTCGCCGAACCAGCCTCCGTATCGAGAGGCTGTCTCTCTCGTGATCGGAAACACCTGAACCTTGATGAGCGAATCGGGCTTCTGATCGTTCAGAATCGCCCAGCCGGCTCTCATCGCAGCTGCTCCGACGTGCCAACAGAACTGGGCGCAGTCGACGACGGTCAGTCTGCCGCTGGCGATATTCTCGACCGACTCCTGATCGCCATCGATGGTAGCGACGAGAATCTCCCGCCGCCCCGCCTCGGCCAGCGCATCCACTACCGCGAGTCCACCACCGTTGTTCACCGTGAAGACCACGTCCACCGAGGCGGAATCGGGGAAATCGGCGAGGATTTCGGCCGCTGCCAGCGCCCCGCCCCGTGGCTCGATCGCTTCGTAGGTGCCCACGATACTCATGGGCTGCCCATGCCGGCTCAGTGCGTCCAGAAAGCCGTTTACTCGTTCGACCGTTGAGGAGACATGCGGGTACTCCACGAGCACCAGATCGATTGTATGTTCGTCTGGGAACCGGGCAGCGATGTACTCCCCGTCGAAAAAACCCGCCTGGTAGTTGTCGGAAGTGACGTAGGTTTCGATGGCGCCGCCATAGATGTACTGGTCGTAGGTCACAACCGGGATTCCTTCGGCGTTGGCTCGGCGCAGGGGTCGAGCAAGCGCCGCGCTATCAGTGGGCTGAACGATGAGCAGATCGACCCTGGCCGAGATGAGCTCGTTCATCTGGTTGATCTGCCGTTCGATCCCTTCGGAGCCATCGCCGGCGACCCGGCTCTCGATACGAAGCCCTCTGGCTCCGGACGATTTGGCCGCGGCGCGAACTCTCTCGACCTCGCTTTCTAGCCCCCTCCGCATGGCGACCTGACCGGGCACATTCATGGACCAGTAGAGCACGCCGACATGCCATGGCGAAACTGCATCGGCGCGCGCGGAGGTTGGAGACGGCATGAGAGCCGCCTGCAACATGGCCAGGGCGGCGAGACGGGAGATCGAAAAAGACACAGCGTCCTTTGTTCAGGTACCGAGGGCTGTTCTACCTGAACACCGGCGGAGTCGCTCGCGCGTGTTCAGTAGTAAGGAGGAAAGCATCGGTCGACCGGTGCCGATCAAGTGTAGACTGCGCCGTCGATCCGTGGGGCGCGGAATGCCCCTGATATCGAGCCTCGCCCCGGTCGAGCCTCGCCCCTGTCGAGCCTATGCCCAACGCTGTCCTCTTCCGCATCTTCGCCGTGTTCATCGTTGCGATCGCCTACACTGCGGTCGGCGCCCAATCGTGGAGCCAGCCGGTCTACGAGGGGCCGCGCCTTTGGCTGCAGTACCTGGCCGGTGTGCTCGTGTACGGCAACCTCATGGTGCTCTTGACCGAACTCGGCGCGCTCGCCCTGCGGCCCTTGCTCGGCCGGCCCGCCCCGCGGATTTGGCTGCCGCTTCTGGCCGTTGCGCTGGCAGCCTCGACCGGTGAGCTCGCCGTCCGCTCCAATCTCGATCTGCCCCCGCTCATCGGTCTCACCGATCCGATCCGCCTGATCTTGCTCGCGAAGGCGCTCGTGGGTGGAATCATCGCAACCGTCGTCCTCCTCGCGATCCCTTGGTTTCTCTTCAGAAGCGGAGCACTGCGCCATATCGAGCGCCTGCGAAAGCCACTCGGTTTGGCCTGTGCCGCTCAGCTTCTGGGTACGCTGCTCTGGGTGGTGCTCTCGAACCGCTCGCTCGCCTCGCCGCCGATCGCGCACTCCCCCGACGCGCGCCTGCGGCCAATCGCCGATCGAGGGTACGCCCTCGTCTGTGTCGATGCCGCGTACTGGAAGATCATCGACGAGCTGATCGACGAAGGCCGCCTGCCCAACTTCGAGCGGCTGCGCGATAACGGCACTTGGGGGCAGTTGATCACTCACGGAAAAAGACTCTCACCGATCGTCTGGACGACCCTCGTCACCGGCGTCACCGTCGACAAACACGGTGTGGCCGGCTGGACCGAGCCCAGCAAGGAGGGTCGAACGATCATGGTGCCCTCCACATCGCGTCGGGCGGCGGCGCTCTGGAACGTGGCCGACGCGGCCGGTCTTTCCTCTCTGGTGCTCAACTGGTTGATCACCGCGCCGCCCGAGAAGATCGAGGGAGCCGTCATTCCGAATCTCGACCACGTCTTCAGCGGGGTCGCACCGACAACCCATCCCGCGGCGCT
>CAZFNT010000058.1:1732-12997 GCA_964520315.1 uncultured Gemmatimonadota bacterium | reverse complement strand
CGTCAGCACGGACGAGCACGGCCCCGAAGCCCTGGCGCTCTTCTCTCACGGCTATGGCGGCTCCTGGTTCAAGGCTCTCATGAAGGGGTACGGAACCCCCAATGTCGCCGCCCCTTCGTATGCGCAATGTCGCGGCCCCCGTGATGCCGGATTCTCACTGACCCATGGTAGCCCGGTCGGTTCTCCCGCCGTGATCGACATGCCCCGCGCCCGAGTGATCACGCTGATCGGCGGTCACCTCGGCGAGAATATGCACAACACACAGGTGCAGGATCTCGCCGAAGCGCGGCGCCGCGGCGCACGCCTGATCGTGGTCGATCCGCGCTATTCCGTCGCCGCCGGAAAGGCCGATCATTGGCTTCCGATCAGACCGGGCACCGACATCGCTCTGCTTCTCGCCTGGATGCATGTCATAGTCGAGGAGGGGCTCTTCGATCATAACTATGTTGCCGGCTACACCATCGGTTTCGAGAAGTTCAAGGAGCACCTGCGCGACAAGACCCCCGAGTGGGCTTTCACCCAGACCACGATTCCGCCCGAGCGGATCGTAGAAACCGCCCGCATCATCGCCGGTGGCCGTCCGGCATCGTTGATCCACCCGGGACGGCGCGCCAACTGGTACGGCGACGACACCCAACGTGCCCGCGCGGTGGCGACATTGACCGCACTCCTGGGTGCCTGGGGGCGCGCGGGTGGTTACTACTTCGCAGCCAAGTTCGACATCCCCAGGATCGCGATGCCAAAGCCGAAGAAGGAGCTTCCGGTTGCGGCCGACATGCCGAAAGACCGCGTCTTCCCCTTCGCCGATCATATTCTGGCGAACGGATTGCGCGACGCCGCCATCCCCGGCACATCGGAGTACGATATTCGCGCATGGATGGTCTACGGCAGCAACCTGATCCAATCGATTCCTCAGAAGAAGAAGACGATCGAGGCGATCGAGAAGCTCGACTTCATGGTTGCCATCGATGTTCTACCGGCCGAGATCACCGGGTGGGCCGACGTGGTGTTGCCCGAATGCACCTACCTCGAGCGTTGGGACGATATTCACGCGCCAGACTATTCCGAGCCCTACGCCGCCATTCGACAGCCGGCCGTAGAGCCTCTGCTCCAGAGCAAGCCGGGCTGGTGGATCGCCAAAGAGCTGGCGGCGCGCCTCGGACTCTCGTCCTACTGCCCCTGGGGTGACGACCCGGAAGTCTACGTCGGTCGCCGGCTCACGATGGCCGGTCACAGCCTGGCCACCGTCAAGAAGACCGGCGTTGTCCGCGGCAAGCCGGAGCCCGTCGCTATCGAAGAGGGGCTCGACCCGAGCTTCGATACGCCATCGGGCAAGATCGAGCTCTACTCGCAACAGATGGCAGACGCCGGCCTCGCACCGATGCCGGTGTACCGCCCGCCGAAAGCGCCCCCTCCCGGCATGTTCCGGCTGTTCATCGGACGCTCTCCCGTGCACACCTTCGGGCGAACCACCAACAACCGCATGCTCGGTGAGATCGTCGCCGAAAACGAAATCTGGATGAGCGCCAAGGCCGCCGCCGAGCTCGGCCTCGAGGATCGCGCCGAAGTGTCGCTGCCCAACGACGACGGCGTGAAGGTCGGCCCGGTCGCGCTGAAGGCAACGCAACGGATCAGAAACGATTGTGTCTACACCGTGCACGGCTTTGGACACTCTTCCAAAGGGTTGCTATTCGCTCGCGGACGCGGAATCGCCGATGACGATCTCATGTCACGTACCGAGATCGATCCCGCGATCGGATGCACCGCACTCAATGTGAACTTCGTCAGCGTAGAGAGGTGGTCGGCATGAGCAAGAAGAGGAGTGTGCGCTACGCCATGCTATGGACACCCAGGCCTGTGTCGCCTGCAACGCCTGCGTGCTCGCCTGTAAGTCGGAAAACGACGTTCCGGAGGGCCTCTGTCGCGACTGGACCGTGCAAGAGGTCCGCGGCTACTACCCTTCGCTCTCCATGGAGAACCGCTCGGAAAGGTGCATGCACTGCGAAGACGCTCCATGCGTGCGTGCCTGCCCGACCGGCGCCAGCCATCACGGCGAAGGTCGTGCCGTGCTGGTTGCGCACAACAAGTGCACCGGTTGCAAGGCATGCATCGCCTCCTGCCCCTACGACGCCCGCTATGTGCACCCCAAGGGCTATGTCGACAAGTGCACCTTTTGCATGCGCCGCGTGAAGAAGGGGGAGCTGCCCGCATGTGTCTCCACATGCCCGACTTCGGCCCTGACCTTCGGTGATCTGAACGACTCCGACTCAGAAATCTCGAAACTGCTTCGCAACCGGGATCACAAGGTGCTGAGAGCCGAAGCAGGAACCGAACCCAATATCTACTTCTTGGTTTGATCGGAGCACAAACATGCACAACCAAGCCATCGAAATCGTACACGGGCGCATGAACCCCCATATCGATCCCTCGCTCCACATCTGGGGCTCGGACGTGGCGATCTATCTCTTCCTCGGCGGCATCTCGGCCGGCCTGCTCGTTCTCGCGGCGATCATGGGGTTGGAGGAGCGCGGGCCGGTGTCGTGGGCGGCCCGCTTGGCGCCCCTCTGGGCTCTGGCCGCGATCTCGATCGGGATGTTCTTCCTCTTCCTCGATCTCGAGCTCAAGCTGCACGTCCATCGATTCTATCTCGCTTTCAAGCCGGCATCGCCGATGTCGTGGGGTGCGTGGATCTTGCTGATCGCCTACCCCGCGGGCCTCTTGATGGCACTGGGCGGTTGGAGCGATCGCGATCGCGAGAGCTTCTTGTCGTCGGTCTGGGTCGCCAGGTTCGGCGGGCGCCCGACGCTCGAGCCGCTGATGGCCTTCGCCGATCGGCATAGAAATCCTCGGAATGTCGCTCGCCGTCGGAGCCGGGCTCGGCATCTACACCGGACTCCTGCTGGGCACCCTGAGCGCCAGGATTCAATGGAGCAGCGCGGTGCTGGGACCACTCTTCCTGACTTCTGGCGTGTCGACCGGAGCAGCCCTGCTTCTTCTGCTACCGATCTCGATCGACGAGCGGCACCGGATCGCACGGTGGGACGCCTATGCCATCGTGGTGGAGCTGGGCCTGCTCGCGGTGATGCTGATCGACCTGGCTTCGAGCGGACGGATGGCCCAGCACGCGGCCTGGAATCTGATGGGAGGGCCGTACACCGGTGTGTTCTGGTCGCCGGTCGTGATCACGGGCCTGGGTGTGCCGCTCGCGCTCGAGGCGATCGAGATGCGGCGCAAGTTGGCCCCGGCCATCGTCGCGCCGGTTCTGGTGCTCGTTGGCGGATTGGCGCTCCGCTTCGTGCTGCTATACGCGGGCCAGGCATCGTCGTACGACGCGGTGCTGACCCTGACGGCTCTCACAGGTTGATTCGAGGTACAAGCGATGAAGACCCCACAAGAACAACATTTCTGGAATCCCTATCTCGCCGGGATCGCCCTGGGCCTCGTGCTGCTCACCTCTTTCGTCGTAATGGGCTGGGGGCTCGGATCCAGCGGCGCGGCCAATCGGATGGCGGTACTGGCGGCGCACACCGTGGCTCCGGAGGCGGTCGAATTGGCCCCCTATCTCGGCAATTACGTCACCGGTGAGTACTTCATCCTCGACGACTGGCTCGTCTTCGAGGTCCTCGTTGTCTTCTTGGGCGGGATCGTCGCCGCCTACTCCGCCGGACGCATGAAATGGAATGTGCTCTCCGGTGCGGGAGTGACGCCGCGAACCCGGCTGCTGATGGTGTTCGCGGGCGGCACACTCATGGGTGTAACCGCGCGCCTCGCCCGTGGCTGCACTTCCGGGCAGGCGCTTTCGGGCGGGGCGGTGCTCTCGACCGGCTCCTGGATCTTCATGCTGGCGGTGTTCGCCGACGGGTACGCGATCGCACCGCTGGTGCGGCGCCAGTGGCGATAGCCGAGATCGACCGAAAGGAACGACAATGACCCTCCCTCTCTACATGTTCGACGCCTTCTCTCGGCCGGTTGGAATGGTCATCGCCACCCTGATCGGCTTCGCCTTCGGATTCGTGCTCGAGCGCTCCGCCTTCGGCCGCGCTCCGGTGCTGGCGGCACAGTTCTACGGCGCGAGCGACTTGGAGCGGGTACCCTCCAGCGCCGAGAGCTTCGAGGGCAGTGTGGTCACGCTGCGCGGTGGGTTCGCGGCCTTCGAGGCACAGGTGTTGACCGAGCCGGCGCCTCCGACAAGCGCCACTCCCGGCGCACTCGCCCACTACTCCCTGAGATCGGCTCTGCACGCTCACTTCACCGGCGCCGCCCTCGCCGCTCCCGTCGAGATCAAGCCGGTGAAGGTCAAGCGAGCCCGCAAGAAGGAGGGTGGGTGCTGATTCGCGCCCGAGCCGGTGGAAGCGGCGTGGGGCGCGCCGAGCTTCCTCGCTTCCGAGGCTCGCAGGGCGGGAGCTTCGCCCGGAGCGGAGCCGCTGGGCATGCCTGGCTATGAAGGACGGCTGCCCGACTGCCAGCGCAGTCCCCCCGGGGATTTCATGGCTATGTCGAAACGTCAGCTCGGCTCCACTTCCTTGCCCCGATCCACCCTATGCGCCTATATTGGCTCCCTTTGAGCGACGATTCCCAACCCTGACCGAGGATTTGCGCCGAGCAACTGGATATCGTCCCGCGCCAGTGTGCGGGCTCGCAATTTTTCCCTCCGAAGATTACTCGGCCACTGAACCGATCCTCCGAAAGGTGTTGGGCGAACCGATGCGGCTTCGTTCGTTGCTCGGCGTTTGTTCCGTTTTGGCGCTCGGGGCCTCTTCCGCGTTGGCGACGAAATACGCGGGTGAGAGCTTCTCCGTCGGGGTCGGCGCGCGCGCCCTCGGAATGGGAGGGGCGGCGGTTGCGCTTCCGGGCGATGTGAGCTCCGGCTACTGGAACCCTGGGGCGCTCGCCGATGTCGGGGGCAGCGAGATCGGTCTCATGCACTCCGAACGCTTCGGGGGGGTTGTCCGATACGACTATCTGGGGTTCGCGAGACCCTTGTCGGAGGGGTCGGTGCTCGGGGTCACGCTGATCCGTCAGGGGATCGATTCGATTCCGGTGACCCGCCTGATCGACCCGCTTCGGCCGCCGGTCTTCATCGACGCCGACACCCTCGTTCTCAATTACGAGGATCTGCGCATCGATTCCGACGCCGAGTATCAGCTCAGTTTCAGCTATGGCACCGCTCGGAGCCGGAGTCTCTCGGTGGGGGGGTCGGCCAAGCTGATCTACAAGGATGTGGTCGGGTTCACCGCCTACGGCGCCGGCCTCGATGCGGGGCTGCGGGCGGAGCTGCCCTGGGGGCTCTCGGCCGGGGCGGTAGTGCGCGATCTGACGCTGAGCCCGGTCGTTTGGAGCACTGGGGAGCACGAGGCGATTCTGCCTTCAGCGCGGCTTGGGCTGGCATGGCTGCGGGTTCTGCGGGAACGGACGACCCTTCTGATCGCCGCCGACACCGTGCTTCTCTTCGAAGGGCGGGATTTCGCTTCTCAGATTTCGGCGGGGCCCGCCTCGGCCGATTTCGGGCTCGGGGCCGAGGTTTGGATGGCGGAGCGCGTGGCTCTGCGCGTGGGGGTCGATACGGAGCAGCTCACGGCAGGGGCTTCGATTCGCCTCGGCTTCGCTCAGGTGGACTATGCGTTTCGCCAAGAGGCCGATTTCGACGATACGCATCGGGTGGGGCTGCGCCTGGAGCTCGGCCGATGATCCGCCCTCGCCGCCGAGCCTCCGCCGCTCAGCTCCTTGTTGCGCTCCTGGCGCTTCCGGCCGCCCGCGCCGATCTGCGCGTGGTGGCTCAAGATGCAGGCGGTGTCGTTCTGGAGCTCGAGCCCGGTCGCTTCGAGCTGGTGCCTACCGCCGACCCGGAGGGGGGCGTTCGGCCGACATTCGAGGGGGCCCAGGCCGAAGGGGTTCCCGGCGCACCTTGGTTGCCCGAGCGGCGCGTGCTCATTGCGCTGCCGAGTGCCGATCCGCCGCGACTGCGTGTTCTCGAGTCGGAGACCGAGATCTTGCGGGGTGTCGATGCGTCTCCCGTTCCGACCGGTAGTCTCGGTCCCGCCACGCCTTTCGATCTGCCGGCCCTCTGGTCTCGCGACCCCGCGGCCTACGACGCCGCCGCGACGAGGCCTTATGTCGTCGCCGGCGATGTGGCCAGTCAGCGGGGGGTGGCCGTGGTTCCGATCGTTCTGCGCGGGGCGCGCCTCGGCGGCGAGGGTCTCGAGATCGTGACGCGGCTGCGCGTGCGGGTCGATTTCGCGCGCGTTGCCCCTTCCGCCACGCGCGCGCCCCCTGGCCGCAGCGACGCGCGCTGGGGCGCGATCCGATCCGCCGCCATCGCCAACTGGGCCACCGCCCGCTCCTTTCCCGCGGCCCTGAGCGCGCCCGCTCGCCTCTCTGAGTCGGGCACCCTCGCCCTCACGCCGCTCGACGAGAGCGATCGCTGGCTGCGCCTGACGATCGATCATTCAGCGGTGTATGCACTGGGGTCGGCCGATTTCCGCGGTGCCAGAGTCGATCCGAGCGGTGTCGATCCGGCGTCGATTCGGATCTTCACCGGGCCACGGATCCCGCTCGACGAGTCGATCGAGGCCGATTCGGCGCTCTTCGTCGAGATTCCGGCGCTGCTCGAAGACGACGGGGATGCCCTTTTCGAGAGTGGTGAGCGAGTGCATTTCTTCGCCGCCGATGTCGAGGCTGCTCCAGATGAGGACGAGACATCGGGGCGCCCCCACCCTTATGCCCACGACAACACCTACTGGGTAACTTGGGGGTGGGATGTCGAGGGCGATCCGCTTCGCTCTTTGGCCGCCGATCACCTTCCATCGGGGGGCGAAATCGAGAGGAGCAGTGCACGCCGCATAGTTCATGAAGAGCTTGAACGTTTGTCTCCATTCTCATGGGGTTCAGCGTGGTATTGGGATCTACAAGTCGGTTCCGGCGCGACAACCCACACCTACGGTCTCACCCTGCCGCGCGCGGTTTCGACCGGTCCCCTGCGCCTTCGGGTCAGAGAGATCGGGGCGACCACCTCGTCGTCGATCTCGAACGAGCACCATGTCGAGATCGCTCTGGGCGATGTCTACAACAAGCTGGGCGAAGCGGAGTGGGATTTGCTCGCCGAGCAGATCATCGAGGGGGAGCAGGCGGCCGGTCCATCGACCGAAGAGAACGACGTGCTGATTACGGTGCTGCGCGATCGAGATGTAGGCGCCTACTCCGATCAGCTCTATCTCGACTGGATCGAGGCGGAGTACGAGGCCGATCTCGATGCGGGCGGTCGGGGACAGTGGGATTTCATCGTCGACCGCGACTCGACCGATCTGCCCTGGGTCGTTTCGGTTGCGGGCCTTTCCGATGCGCCGAGCTCGATCTGGGATATCACCGATCCGCTCGCGCCGGCCCTGCTCGAAGGGCTGACCACCGCATCGGGCGCCGATCTGCGTTTCGACCGGCCGGTGCCTCGCCGAATCCTCGTCGCGGCGGAACCTGATCCTCCGGCTGCGATTCGCCTCCACAAACCCGCTCGCCTTCGCGATCCGGCTCGTGGCGCGGACTGGATCGCCATCACGAACGCCGATCTCGCGGGGGAGGCGGAGCGGCTCGCGGGCCATCGCCGCTCTCGCGGATTGCGCGCGGCTGTGGTCGATATCGACGATATCTACGCCGAGTTCTCGGCCGGCGTGCCCGATCCGACCGCCCTGCGCGACTTTCTGCGGGCCGCCTACGAGGGCTGGTCGCCGCCCGCGCCGGCCTATGTGCTCCTGCTCGGCGACGGCACTTTCGACATCAAGAACAACTCCGGCTACACGGACCACCGCGAGATCGTGCCGTCCCATCAGACTCCGGCCCTGCGCTACAACTCGAGAGTGGACGCTCTCGACGGCTGGTTCGGCCAGATCGATGGCGACGATGTTGTTCAGGACGTCATGATCGCTCGGATCACCGTGCGCACACGCGACGCGGCGCGCGAGGTGGTCGACAAGATCGTTCGTTACGAGTCCGGTGCCGATCTGGGTGGGTGGCGGATGCGTGCGGCCCTGGTTGCCGACGACGAGCGGAATCCCGACTTCGCCTCGTTTGGCGAGAGTGTTCACACACGAGACTCCGAGCGCCTGGCCGATCAGTCGATCCCGACCTGGCTCGCAACCGAGCGGATCTATCTCGTCGACCATCGCCTGAACGATCTCGAGAAGCCCACGGCTCGGGACGCGATCGTCGATGCGTTCAACGAGGGGGTGCTCGTGATCAACTACCTCGGGCACGGTAACCACGTTCAGTGGGCGCACGAGAACGTGCTTCGTTCCTCACGCGATATTCCGCTCCTCGCGAACGAAGGGCGCTGGCCCCTGGTGCTCGCCGGCTCTTGTACGGTCGGCCGCTTCGATCTCGACGGCGACGATTCGATGGCCGAAGAGATGACCCGTTCTTACGAGCGTGGCGGCATCGCCATGGTCGCCGCCACCCGTCCCACCTACTCCGATCCGAACTTCCGCATGATGCGCACTCTCATGCAGAAGCTCTTCGTCGAGAACGATCGGGACGCCGGGCTGGACCTCGGCTCCGCTCACCTCGGCGCCAGGTTGGCCGAGGGGAACTCTCGCAACGAGAAGCTCAACCATCTCTTCGGCGACCCCGCGACGCACCTCGCCTTGCCGCGTCATCAGGTGCTGATCGATTCCGTCTCCGCTCCCGTGGCTCCCGTCGATGTCGTGACGATCACCGGCCGCGTTGTCGATTCCGACTCGAACCTCGTCGCGTCCGGAGGAGCGGTCGATCTGATCGTGCGCGAGAGCGCGTTCGACGAGGTCTACAGTGTGCCGCAGTCGGGGCTGCGCATCCCCTTTCACCGACCGGGAGAGGTGGTCTTCAAGGGTTCGGTCGATCTTGTCGCGGGGCGCTTCGAAGCCGGCTTCATCGTCCCTCGTGGGTTTCGGGCGGGCGATCGCGGCGAGATCCGCGCCTATGCGGAGCTCAGTGGTGGGGCCGACGCCTCGGGCGCCCGCGGCGATCTGCGCTTCGCCGGCGACCCGATCCTCGTCGACGCGGTTGAGGCGATCCATCCTATCGATGAGAATGAGGGATCTCACGCCGAGCGGCCCTGGGGATGGGACGATTCGGTGCTGAATCGCGACTCCGCCACCGGCGCGCCCGACGGCTCGGCGGCGGAGATCGAGACCGGCGCGTGGCTGGGTCTCGATTTCGACGATGACCCCCAGGAAGAGATCATCAGCGACGGGGCGGGGGACGGCAGCGGGCCCGATCTCCGCGTGCACCTGGCCGGCGGGGCTTCGGCCGCCGTCTTCGGCTCGGGTGACGCGGTCGATTTCCGATTCCTGGGAATCGTGGAGGGGACCGGTGAGGTCGCGCTCGACGACATACTCCGCAAGGCTCGCTACTTACGCCTTTTCACCACGCCGCCCGACACCGTCTCGCTCGACGACGAAGCGCCATCGATTCGCAGCTTCGCGGCCGGGCGCGAGGTCGGGGCGTCCGGTGTGACCATCGGCCGGGGCAATCCCCTGACCTTCGTTCTCGACGACCAGCAGGGGATCGCGCTGCTCTCGGGGGTGGACCGCGGTCTGAATCTGCGCCTGGAGACGATCGGCTCTGGTGGAATCGTGACCGGCATCGAGGAGTTCGATCTCGGGCCGCGCTTCCACTATGATCGGGGGAGCCACCGGAGGGGACGGGCTTCGTTCCCGCTCGACAAGCCGGCCGGCGAGTATCGGCTGACGATCTCGGCATCCGACAACACTGGTGCGCGGGGGTCGGCGGAAGTAGAGGTGCGGATCGGGGCCGACCTGGTGCTTTCCGATCTGCGCAGCTACCCGAACCCTTTCTCCAGGAAGGCCTGGATCGCCTGGAAGGGGTCGGCACAGGGCAAGGCCAAGGTCAAGATCTACACAGTGACCGGTCGCTTGATCCGCGTTCTCGAGGGTGAGAGCGATCCTCTTCTGGAGGGCTACGGCTTCGTGGAGTGGGACGGAACCGACGAAGATCGGGACCGTGTCGCCAATGGCGTCTATCTCTTCCGGGTCGAGCTGGTCTCGGACGGAACGAGAGAGAAGGCAGACGGACTAGGCCGCATCGTGGTGATGCGGTAGCGGTAAGAACCAATGGGAAAGCGAAAAGAAGCGAAGATGAAGAGAGCTTTTCTCCTCCTGGCCGCGTTGCTCGCGACGCTCGTCGCGCCGGATGCGCGCGCCCAGGGCAACGACGTGATCTGGGTGCTCTTCCCCTACGGCGCCCGCGCTTCCGGCATGGGCAAGGCGTTCACCGCCGAGGGGGAAGGGATCGAGGCGGTGCACTGGAACCCCGCTGGTCTGGCTTCGTTGGGAGGCCGCGAGGTGCTGCTCAGTCACATGGAGAACGTGGTGGATCACCGTGTGGAGTTCCTCACCTACGCCTTCCCAGGCGGGGAATGGGGCAGCTTCGCATTCAGCATCTATCTCGATCACTTGGGCCAGCCCATCCAAGAGGTCGACGATAGCGGCGAGGTGCTCGGCACGATCGGCGTGTGGGACAACTTCTGGGGACTCAGCTACGCCACCCCGGTGACTGGCCGGATCGACTTCGGCGCGAATCTGAAGCTGCTGCTGTCGAAGCTGGCCGACGTCGTCGGCTACTCCACCGCATTCGACGTAGGCTTGCGCTACCGCCCGACCGACGCGCTGGCGCTTGCGTTCACTCTCAGGAATCAAGGGCCGAAGCTGCAGTACATCGACGCATATCAGGCCGATCCGATCGCCGGGCGGGCCGTGCTCGGGGCGCGCTATGAGATTCTCGACGACTCCGTGAACCGGTGGATCGTCACCGGCGATCTCTACAAATCGACGACCGTGCTCGACCAGAGCGCGAGCTTGCAGTGGAGAGAGGTCAAGGGCTATCTCGGCACCGAGTTCACCTATCGCACCGAGAGCGCCAACATCGAAGCTCTTTCGTTGCGGGGTGGGTACCTCTGGGAGCGCGACGTAAGAACCGACGGCCGCAGCTTCAGTTACGGGCTAGGATTCGAGTGGGGCTTGGCCCACTTCGACCTTGCGATCGTCGACGACAACGATCTCGAGCAGAAGCAGCTTTTCTCGATCTCGATGGGGTTCTAGGCAAATGCAGATTATTACGAGGACCTTGCCGCTCGCCTTGCTCGCCACCACCCTGGTCTCGGCCGAGGCGCAACCCGGGCCGCCGCCACCAGATACCACCGGAAGCGACCCGGCGGTCGGGGTGGCCCGGCTCGGGCTCGATAGCACCTTGGCGGAAGGGACGAAGAGCCCCTGGTTCGCC
>CAZFNT010000058.1:0-1719 GCA_964520315.1 uncultured Gemmatimonadota bacterium | reverse complement strand
GGGCAGCTCTACGGAGAGCGCCCTCTCACGGGATCGCTCTTCCTCGGCATCGAGGCGGCCACTGTCGGAACCTATTTCTTCTTGCGGAGCGAGGGCGATTCGAAGGAGACCGACTTCATGCTCTATGCCCGAGACAACGCGGGCGCGGCAGCGGAACCGCCTGATGCGACACACGATTTTGATAAATACTTCGAGGATTTGATTAAGGAGGGAACCACCTGGAGTGGAGACTACTTCGGTGACTCTTACATCGAGATCATCGTTGGGAATGACGGTCTGGACACCCTCACCTATTCCGGCGACGCGACCAACTTCTTCGACTGGGTTCCGATCCCCGGGGACAGCGAATTGGCGCAAGAGGCCGACTTCCTCGATTTCTACGCCGAGTTCGACGACAAGGTGATGAGCGAGATCCTCGCGACTGAAGAGAACGGCTCCTACAACCAGAAGGCCTGGAAGGACGCGGCCAAGACGAACCTCGCGCCCGACCGCGATTTCAACGGAGAGCTCAGCGATTTCTACGACACCGGAACTCCGCTCGCCTCGAACGGAAATGTTCAGCGCACCTACGACGAATACCGGCTGCGGGCCTACGGGGGGGAGTGGCATTGGGACTGGGCCGAGGGGGAAGGCACGGCGGCGCAGAACCTGGCGGAGTACACGAAGCTCCGAGCGTCAGCGAACGACACCTACAAGCAGGCGACCTTCGTGGGCGGGCTGGCGCTCTTCAACCATGTGGTGAGCGCGATCCACGCGGCCAAGGGATCGGTTCTCAAGAACAAGGAGCGCCACGCTTCTTTGCCCGGCGGAGCGGAGATCGGCCTGGGGGTGAACCCCAGCGTGAAGAACCCCGGAGTCGAGCTTCGTCTGACGCGCGCGTTCTGACCGTGGCATCGATCGCGCGTTGGCTTAGGGTCCACGCAGAAATAACTAGGGACTTTTGCGCCCAGATGTGCTGCAGATCTGGTCGATCGGCGAGCGTCGAAACCACAGGAATAGCAGGGCTATTTCGCGGATTTCGGAGCTCGCCGATCGGCCGGAGATGTGGTGCAGATGGGATGCAAGAGTCCCTAGCCATTTCTGCGTGGACCCTTATCGCGGCATTGCTGCTCGCTGCTCCAGCGCTCGCTCAATCGACTACGGGCTGGATCGTCGAGCTCGACGCCCGGGAGCCTTGCGCTCTAGCGGTCGACCGCGAGGGTCGCGTCTATGTAGCCGACGCGGCCCGCTCGCGCATTCTCGTGCTCTCGGCCACCGGCGAGCCGATCCGCACGATCGGCCGCCCAGGTTCCGCGGATGACGGCCGCTTCTTCGAGCCGCGCGGTATTACGGCAGGGGCGGGCTTTCACCTTGTCGTGGCCGATACCGGCAACGCGCGGATCGTGCGCTATGCGACCGATCTGGACGGGCGGGCGCACACCTTCGATTCCGTTCTCCTGGCGCGCGGTGGTCTCGCGGGCGGCCTTTTCCGCCCGACCAGCGTCGATTTCGACCAGGCGGGCGGGCTCGCCGTGCTCGACGCGGAGAGCCACGAAGTTCTGATCCTCGACCCCTTCGGCCGCCTGGAGCGCCGGGTCGCGGGCTTCGGCGACCTGCCGGGCCGTCTGGGGGCGCCATCCGCCCTTGCCTACGACCGCAGGCGGGGCATCTTCGTCGCCGATTCGGGCAAGATCGTGGTCTTCGATCTTTTCGGGGCCCACCAGGGCGACTGGGCACTGC
>CAZFNT010000057.1:277-13107 GCA_964520315.1 uncultured Gemmatimonadota bacterium | reverse complement strand
GGGACGCTCTATGACGCGCCTGCGGAGGCCGGTACAATTCGTCTCGCATGGCAGGCGTCGAACTTAGCCAGCGGAATCTACGTCGTGCGGGCGAACGCAGACGGTCAACGGCGATCCAGGAAGCTCGTTCTTCTGAAATAGTTGCTCGCTCCACTGCGTTCTTGGAGAGTCTCCATGACATTCAAGCGATTCCTTGAATCGTCTCTCGCGTTCGTGTGCTCGGGTGTACTCGCGAGCTGCGGCGATCGAAACGAGGCGCAGCCCCCGGCGCAACCGCCCCCGAGCGATCCTCCGCCCACCACGCAGGCCGTTCCGGAGAAAGGGGATGCACCAAGAGTGCTCGAGCCCGGAGATCGAATCGAGGTCTACGCCGAAGTGCTCGAGCAGGTGTTGCGCAGGGAACGCTCCCCCCGGAGCGGGGTCTTCGTCGACCCGAGTGGGCTGCTCGGTCTCGATGACCAGCAGCGTCACAAGGTTCTGGTCGCGCTCGAATCGGTCGAAGCGCGAGCCTTTTTCGGTGCCCGTGAGGATGTGCTGGACGCAGTCAAGCAGAAGGACGAGCAGCGCGACCGAGACGAAGCCGCGCGTAAGAACGAGGCGAGCAAGGAACGCGACAAGAGCGGCTCATCGACCGCGGCAACACCCGTCGAGCTGTCGCCCGTTACCGACGATGAAGCTCCAATGCTCGTCGTTGGCATTGAGGTTGGGTCGTTTCTGGCCGAAAAGGCATCGATCATCGGTTCTTCTTGGCATATCGAGTCGGGCGCGAAACGCACCCATTTCGTGGCCACGTGGAGCGACGATGAGTGGAGAGTGAGAGAAGATCGCTCGAAAGAGCTGGGGGAAGGCGAATAGTGCGCCCAACGAAATATCCACTTTGTACTTGACGGTGGCAGTCGTCTGGACTAAATGTTCCTTGGTTTAGCAAGCTCGTCCGGTGAGACGGGTCGCTCGGGGGCATCTTGGGCCCAATCTGCAGAGTCGCGGTTTTGAACCACACGCTTTGTGAACAACCGGTTTCGCGGGGAGTGAGACGAAGGTCGTCTCGGCCGCTCTTATCACTCCTCGTTGTTTGGTACGCAAATCGAATTCTGATGAGGAGTTCCAATGAGGCTATTTGCTAACGTACTCTTGTCCAGTGTCGGCCTGACGCTGGTTTTCGCTCCGGCGGCGCTCGCCAACTGGAGTCGAGTCAACGCTATGGGCGGAGACGACCGTCTTCTGCTCGATGACAATACGATCCGTTACCGTTTCCCGAACCAACTGGCCAACTACCACGATGTGAACGTTGAGGATGGAGCCGGTTTCTCGATCGTTCATGAATACGGCGACGCGACGGTCGGGGCCATGCACGATGCGGATGCGGCTTCGACCAACTGGCTCAACCTGATGTATGGAAACGCCACCTGGGGTGTGATCGTCGAACTCGACCACCAATCCGACGGAGAGGATCTGCCTGGCTACGACGGTGCCTGGGCCACATTCGGTACTGAGGTCGCCGGCGGCGATTTCGCCATTGGTGGTGGTTTCTTCTCGGATGATCCGGGTGGCGGTGGCGATGCCGCAACCGGTTTCGACGCCCACGCCAATTTCCGTGGCGCCGATGGCTTCAGCTCCTGGGTGAATCTTGGACCGATGGGCGAGGTCACTTTCGAGAGCGTGGCTGATGATCACACCACGCTGGGTGTGGAAGCCGGCATCGGCGGCAACCACACCTTTGGTACCAGCGGCACCGTTGTCTGCGGTCTGTTCGTCGGATTCACCAACTGGAGCCCCGATGTCGGGGATGCCATCAGCACGATCGTGCTGCCCGACGCACGCGTGGGTGCGGAGTACGATGTCGCCAACTGGTTCAGCTACGACGTTACCCTGCGCGCAGGTGCCGGCCGCATGACCGCATGGTCCGACGGCGCTGTCACGCATACGTACATGCAGAACTTCGGTTTCGGCATCGGCAACGACCGCGTTTCGATCGATGGCGTGCTACACGACGACGTTTTGAGGGATGGCCCTTACATCGTCGGTGGAGAGGACAACGGCCTCTTCACGCAGCTCTCCGTGACGATCGGACTGGACTAGGAAGCCGCGATCGATCTCATTGAACCGACCCCCCATCCGCCCCCGGGCGGATGCGGGGGCTTGGTTTGTACCGCTACTTCCCGGGAGCGGAGGGTGACCTGTTGACGAGCCAACGCCTCTTGCTGGCGGCGGCGGGTCTGCTGCTCTTCGCTATCTGCGGCCCACTCCTGCGGCCAAGCACGGACTACTTGGCCCGCGTTGCGGTTCTCGATGGCGTGCCAGATGCACTCTCGAGCCTCTCCGAATCACTTCAGTCGCCTGGAGTGACGCTCATCGTGTCAGGGCCCGAGGCCGACGCACTGGCGCGCGACATAGAATCGGCGATCGCCACCATCGACGGGATCGAGGTGGATGCATCCGCCATCCGCGCTCTCGAGGCGGAGCTCCTGCCGGATCTCGATCCACCACGCCTCGTCCTGCGCTCCGGGCCCACTTGGCAGCGAGAAGTCACCGGCCAGCCACCCCGCTGGCACTCGCTGCTCCCCCCATTCGTCGCCATTCTGCTGGCCCTCACGTTGCGAAAAACGATACCGGCTCTGGTACTCGGAGTCTGGGCAGGGGCGGTATTGATGGCGACCGGCGATCTGCCTGGCCGACTCGCCTTGGGCTCGATACATCTGGTCACCGACTACATCGTTCGCGTCTCGTTTTTCGATTACGAGAGCCTGCTCAATCCATCGACCTGGACCCCGGCGAACTTCCAACTCGAGATCATCCTCTTCGTTCTCGGATTGATCGGTACCGTCGGCATCGCGAGCCGGGCAGGCGGCATCCAGGGCGTAATGAACCTCTTGCTCGAGAGAGTCGCAGGGGTGCGCTCCGCTCTTCTGACTACCTTCGCGATGGGGCTCGCGATCTTCTTCGACGACTACTCGAACACGCTGATTGTCGGCAACACCATGCGGCCACTCACCGACAGGCTTAGAGTGTCGCGTGAGAAACTCGCCTATGTCGTCGATTCCACGGCGGCACCGGTTGCCGGAATCAGTGCTCTTTCCACTTGGGTAGCGTACGAAGTTTCGATGTTCGCGGGCCCGGTGGCGGCGCTTGGAATGAGCGACAATCCGTATTCGATCTTTCTGCGCACGCTCCCGTTCCGCTTCTACTGTTTGCTCACACTCGCGATGGTGGCTCTGGTGTGCTCGACCGGTCGGGATTTCGGACCGATGCTGCGCGCGGAGCGCCGCGCTCGCGCAACCGGGGCCGTGGTGCGCGAAGGCAGCTCTCCAACGCTCTCTGCCTCGATGGAGAAGGCTAGTCCAAGAGCGGGAGTACCGGCGCGCTGGTACAACGCGGTCGCACCGATCGGCCTGGTACTGGTAGCAACGGTTTTCCTCATAGGGGCGACAGGGCACGCGGGGCTTCCGCCGGGCACCGCAGTCGACCTTCTCAGCGGCGCCTACTTGCGCGCCGTGCTGGGGAACGCCGACTCCGCCTACGCGCTCTTCGTCGCATCATGGCTCGGGTTCGGGCTGGCCGTTCTGCTCGCGGTCGGCCAACGCATCTTGTCGCCGATCGAGGCTCTTCGCGCCGGGGTCGCGTCGTTCGGAGCGGTCTCGAGCGCCATAGCGATCCTGCTCCTTGCCTGGGGGATCGGCAAGGTGTGCGCCGATCTCGGCACAGCGCACTATCTGATCGCATTGCTGTCCGGGCGAATCTCCCCTGTGGTCTTTCCGGCCGGCCTCTTCCTGATCTCGTGCCTCGTGAGCTTCTCGACCGGATCTTCCTGGTCGACCATGAGTATCGTGCTCCCGAACACGGTTTTCCTCGCGCACGCCATCGGCGGGGACTCGGCCATCGGCGCCGAAGCGATGACCATCATGAGCATCGGCGCGGTGCTCGAAGGCTCGATCTTCGGCGACCACTGCTCCCCGATCTCCGACACGACGATCCTCTCCTCGACCGCGACCGGATCGGACCATGTGGATCACGTTCGCACCCAATTTCCCTACGCCGCCACAACAATGGTCCTGGCGCTGGCGCTCGGCTACGTACCGGTAGCCGCCGGTCTGCCGGTGGGCCTCGCTCTCGCTTTCGCCCTTGGGGCGGTCGCGCTGGTTGTCTGGGTGATCGGTCGACCTGTAACTGCGCGTCAAAGGTAGGGCGATGCAAGCCGAGCTACGCCGTCCCTGAGCCGGATCGGGAGCGAGCGCCCGTCGACCTCGGCCAATGAAGTCTCCCGACCCACGGCGACTCGCTGATCGATCAGGCGATTCGCGGCGGCCGCGAAGTTCCGGCCGTAGCACTCCACATTGAGCTCGAAGTTGAGTCGTAACGACCTCGAGTCCCAGTTGGCCGACCCGACGAGGGTCCAGATATCGTCGACGACCGCGAGCTTGGAATGATCGAAAGGCTCGGGCGTCAGGTGCACGCGGCACCCTCGTTGCAGCACCTGCCAGAGCTGCGCCGACATCGCCCACCGAACCAAGCTCAGGTTCCCCTTTTCCGGCAGAACGATCTCGACCCGCACTCCTCGCATCGCCGCCACCTCGAGGGCGGCCAGGAGCGCCTCGTTCGGCAAGAAGTAAGGTGTCACGATCCGCACTCGATCCCTCGCAAGCGCAAGAGCGCATTGAAGCGTGGACGAGAGAGAGTGCATCTCCCCATCCGGTCCGTCCGGAATCCCTCTGGCCAGATCGCTTCCCCGCTCTTCCAGCGCGGGGAAGTACGGCTCTCCGCCGAGCTCCTCATCGGTGCAGAAAGCCCAGTCCTGGACGAAGCTACTCTGGAGATGCGCGACCACCGGTCCGCGCAGCCGCACTTGCACATCTCTGATCGCTTCGCTGATCGGCGTGGATCGCACTTCATGCCCGCGGCGGATGTTCATTCCTCCGGTAAAGGCGATCGATCCATCGAGCACCAAAAGCTTCCGGTGATTGCGCAGGTTCAGGTACGGCAAGCGCGATGGGATCCAGGTCGGCAGGAAGAGTGCGGTCGGCACCGCGCGACGCTCGAGCTCCCGCTCGATCGTGGGATAGGAGTAGTGTCGGCCGACCCCATCGATCAGCACGCGAACCGCCACCCCTCTGGCGTGGGCGCGCCCCAGCGCGTCGGCGAAGCGGATTCCCACCGGATCGCGGTCGAAGATGTAGGTCGCCAGCGTGACACTCCGCTCCGCGGACTCGATCGCCTCGATCATCGCCGGGTAGGCCTCTTCGCCATCTACGAGCAGCTCGAGCCGATTGCCCGGTTCGAGATGGTGCGGGCCGACGCCGTCGACGAGCCGCTCGAGCGGTCTTAGGTGGGATGGTGAACGTCGATTCCCATGTGCCCGGTCGCGTGCGCGCGTCGAAGCCCCCGGCGGCAGCCGCTCGACCGTGGGAGCGCGCAGTACCCGCGCCTTTCGGGCGATCCGGTTCACTCCGAAGAGCCAGTAGAAGATCGACCCGAGCAGGGGAACGAACCAGATGAAGCCGACCCAAGCGATCGCTGCTCGAGGATCCCGTTTGTACAGGAGCGCCCGGAAGCTGGTGAACGCAGCGACGGCGATGACCAACAAACCGAATAGAAGCGTATCCGCGATCTGTGCGGTGCCTTCGATCATCGACCCGCCGAGCCGATCTCGAAGCACGAGCCTTCACCATTGACGGGCACAAGGAGCATGGCCGGATCTTGCCCCTCCCGCCCCCTCTCCGCAAGGGGCGGGGCGGGAGAGACCGATCGTCTGAGCCTCAGGCCCCGAGCACCTCGAAGAGCCCCGCGGCTCCCATGCCGCCTCCGATGCACATCGTCACCACTCCCCGGCCACCGCCGCGCCGGCGCAGCTCATGGATCAGGGTGGTGGTGAGCTTCGCACCGGTGCAGCCGAGCGGATGCCCCAGCGCGATCGCCCCGCCGTTCACATTAGTCTTGCTCGGATCGAGCCCGAGCTCTCGAACGACATATACCGACTGCGACGCGAACGCCTCGTTGACCTCGATGAGATCGATCTGATCCAGCGACATCCCCTTGCGTTTCAAGAGCTTGCGCACCGCGGGTATCGGCCCGATCCCCATGATGTCGGGATCGACGCCCGCGCTCACGAAACCTCGGAAGTACGCCAGGGGGGTCAGCGACCGTGCCTTCGCCTCTTCCTCGCTCATGACCACCGTGCACGCCGCCCCGTCGGAGATCGGTGACGAGTTGCCCGCGGTGACCGTTCCAGTGGCGGCGAAAGCGGGGCGGAGCTTTGCGAGCCCCTCCGCCGTGGTGCCGCCCCGTGGACACTCGTCTCGATCGAGCGTGGCATCGCTCCAGTTGCCACCGGCATCTTGCACGCGCGTGCGCACCGGAACCAGCTCGTCATCGAAGCGTCTGGCCTCCAGCGCCGCCACCGCGCGCGCCTGGCTCTCGGCCGCGAACTCATCCTGAGCCTCGCGGCTCACTTCGAATCGCTTGGCGACCTCTTCGGCCGTGTGCCCCATGGCGGCGTACGCCTCAGGGAAGCGCTCGGCCAGCTCGGGGTTCGGGCAGGGCTTGAGCCCGGTCATCGGCACCCGCGACATGCTCTCCACACCGCCAGCGAGCACGATATCGGCGTCGCCAGTAGCGATCTGCTGGGCGGCAAGCGCGATTGCCTGCAATCCCGAAGAGCAGAAACGGTTTACCGTCATCGCCGACACGCTGTTCGGCAGACCGGCGATCAGGCTCGCGATCCGGGCGATATTCATCCCTTGCTCGCACTCGGGAATCGCACAGCCCAGGATCACGTCGTCGATCTGGGCGGCATCGAGGCCCTGTGTCTTCTCGAGCGCCGCGGCGATGGCGATCGCGGCGAGATCATCGGGACGTGTGTCTTTCAGGGTGCCCTTGTTCCCCCGGCCAACCGGGGTGCGGAGGGTTGTGACGATCACAGCTTCACGCATTTCGACATTCTCCTAGTTGCGCAGGGGTTTCCCGGTGGAGAGCAGATGCTGAATCCGCTCCATCGTCTTGGTCTCTCCGCAGAGCGAGAGGAACGCCTCCCGCTCCAGATCGAGGATGTGTTGCTCGCTCACCCTCGTTCCGTCGGCCACATCGCCGCCCGTCAGAATGCGGGCCACATGGCGGCCGAGGACGGCATCGAACTCAGAGATGTACCCTCCGGTCACGAAGCTGTTCACGCCCGCCAGGAGCGCGCCGTAGCCGGTCCGCCCCGAGACCCTCACCTTCTTCGGTGGCGGGGGACGCCAACCGCTCTCCGACATGTGCAAAACGACCGCTTTGGCGTCGCCGGTGAGATTCGCCCTGTTGGCGCTGATTCCATCCGCCTGCGAAAGGAAGCCCCTCGCTCGCGCTTCGGCGGCCGAAAGGCAGACCTGCGCCTGGCCGATCAGCTCGAAGACCCGTTGCGTCAGATGGAAAGGCTCCACGGGCGCCTTCTCCGGCACCCCGCCCAGATAGCGGAAGAGCAGCTCCTTGCAGCCACCGCCCGCCGGCACGAGCCCGACACCCAGCTCGACCAGCCCGCAGTAGAGCTCCGAGTGGGCCTGCACCCTCTGGGCGGCCATCATCACTTCGGCCCCGCCGCCGAGCGTCAGCCCGAAGGGGGCGGCCACCACCGGCTTGGCGGAGTACTTCATCTTCAGGGTGAGCCCTTGCAGACCAACGACCAACTGCTCGATCGCATCCCAATTCTGCGCCATCGCGAGCATCGCCACCGCCATCACGTTGGCGCCGGCGCTGAACGCATCGCCCTCGTTGGTGACCACCAGCCCACGCCAATCGTCCGGCCCCTCCATCAGCGCGATAGCCTGATCGGCCATCTTGAGGATGTCGTCGTCGAGCGAGTTCATCTTCGTGTGGAACTCTAGGCAGAGGACGCCCTCTCCGAGATCGAGCAGATCGGCGCCCGGGTTCCTCTTGACCAGACCGCCGGTTGCCTTCACCCGAGAGAAGGGGATCTCCCGTGGAGCCAACTCGACCGGCCGATACTCCTCGCCCTTGATGCACCAGTAGTGGCGAATGCCGTCCACCTCTTTGTAGAACGACGTCTCGCCTCTTGCGAGCAGGTTCTCGACCAAGGCCGGAACCTCGCGCCCTTCGGAGCGCAGCCTCTCGGCCACCTCTTTCACGCCAACGGCGTCCCAGCTCTCGAAAGGCCCGATCTCCCAGTTGAATCCCCAGCACATCGCTCGATCGATGTTGAGGATGTCGTCGGCGATCTCGTTCGCGATCTTGGCCGAGTAGACCATCATGCCGCTCATCGCCGACCAGGCCAGTTGCCCGGCGCGGTCTGAGTGATTCAGCATCGCCTTGAAGCGCGCCCGCACATCGCCGATCCCTCTCGCGGCACCGGTCGATGCGAACTTCGGCTTCTTGACCTCGCGATATTCGAGGGTCTCGAGATCGAGAACCATCCGGCGGCTCTTGCCGTCGGGACCCTTCTCGCGCTTGTAGAAGCCCTGCTTCGTCTTGTTGCCGAGAAGGCCCTTCTCGACCATCGTCTCAAGGAATTCGGGAACTTCGAGCGACCCGAGATCCTCGTCGTGCTTGCACGACTCGACCACATGCTTCGAAACCAGCAAGAGCGTATCGATCCCGACCAGATCGCCGGTCTTGAACGCCGCCGTCTTCGGCCGAGCGCACGCCGGACCGAAAATCGCGTCTACCTCTTCGATCGTGAAGCCGCCCTCCTTCATATGCTGAAAGGAGCTCAGCGTCGAGTGGATGCCGATGCGATTGGCGATGAAGTTCGGCGTGTCTTTCGCGTAGACGATGCCCTTGCCCAGCTCCTTCTCTCCGCATCGCGTGAGGTTCGCGAGCACCTCGGGGGCGGTCTCGGGCAACGCGACTACTTCGAGCAAGCGCATATGGCGCACCGGATTGAAGAAGTGCGTGACCATGAAGTGACGCTTGAAGTCGTCGTCGAGATCCTCGGTCATCTGCGTCAGAGAGAGCCCCGAAGTATTGCTGGTCACGATCGCGTGCGGTGCGCGTACTTCGGCGATTCGCCCGAAGATCTCCTTCTTGATATCGAGCCGCTCGACAACCACCTCGATGATCCAGTCCACCTCGGCGAGACGATCGAAATCGTCTTCGAAGTTGCCGGCGGTGACCAGCGACGCGATGGAGGAGTGGTAGAACGCGGGCGTGGGCTTCCCCTTCTTGCACGCCTCGATCGCTCCAAGGGCCAACTTGCTGCGAAACTCGCGACTCGACTCGTCCACTCCCTTCTCACGGTCCTTATCGGTGTAGCGGGGGACGATGTCGAGGAGCAGGACGGGCACGCCGCAGCCGGCTAGATGGGCGGCGATGCCACTGCCCATGACTCCGGCGCCGAGAACGGCGACATTCCGGATGGTTCGGGCCATCGTGGGAAACCTCCAACGGGTTTGCAGCCCCACGGAAGGACGGCATACGACACCGGGCCCCGCGGGTGGACTGCATGGGCTCTTGGTACTCTTGCGACCGACCGATCGCAGCGTTCCGCGCGGCCGCCGGTCACCAAGAGAATAGTGGCTATGGCGCAATGCGTCAATGCCGCCAAGGCCTATCGCCGCCCCCACTCGACTAAACCCCCCGCACGCCCTATTATTGATCCTCCCCAACTTCGCCCAGCGACTGGAGCTGCCGTGCCTTCCCCTTCCCCCCTCCTCCTTCTGACCACCCTCGCCCTCGCCCTCCTATCCCCGGCGGCCCTCGCCGCCCCCCTCGCGGCGCGCGCCTCCTCCGCCCCCGCCCCATCCGCCGACTCCACCAACTACGCCGACTGGGAGCGCCTGGCGACCGACGGATTCGACCACCACGGCAACGACTACGCCTGGTCCTCGGCGGTCCACCGCGGCGCCCTCTACATAGGCACCCTCAATCTGCTCACCGGCGGCCAGATCTGGCGCAGCGAGTCGGGCCAGAACTGGGAGATGCTCGAGGGCCAGGGATTCGACAACGTCTTCAACGAGGGCATCCGCACCCTCGTCACCTTCGGCGGCGTGCTCTACGCCGGCACCAACAACCCGACCACCGGCCCCGAAATCTGGCGCACCCTCGACGGGAACGACTGGCAGCAAACCGATTTCCCTTACCGTTTCGGTGATCTCTCGGTGCGCAGCGCAACGATCTTCCGCGATCACCTCTATGTGGGCGTCTGGAACCAGCTTTTCGGCGGCGAGATCTGGCGCAGTGCCGACGGAATGGACTGGGATCGAGTGGTGCGCGGCGGGCTCGGCCGCTTCACCAACCAAGATTTCTCCGAGCTCGTCGTATTCCGCGGCGAAGACGGAATCGAGCGCCTCTACGCCGGCACTCTCACCGCCATCCGAGGCGCCGCGCTCTACCGCAGCGAAGATGGCCTCGACTTCGACCTCGTCATGGAGGGCGGATTCGGCGACATTCTGAACCAGGCGATCTGGTCCAGCGCCGTGCACAATGGCTGGCTCTGGCTCGGCACGATGAACGCCTTCTTCGAGTTCGAGATCCATCGCAGCCGCGACGGCCTCATCTGGGAACAGCTCCCTCAGCCGGGCATCGGCAGCCAACGCAACCACTACGCATGGTCGATGGAGGTCTTCGACGACAGAGTTCTCGTCGGCACCCTCAACATTCTCGAAGGCGCCTATCTGTACTCCTACTACGACAGCGGAAACAGCGATCTGGTCTTCCGCGGTGGATTCGATCGAGTCACCAACTACGGCATTCGATCGCTCGAAGTCTTCCAGGAAGAGCTCTACGCCGGCACCGCCAATCCGCACGACGGGTGTGAGATTTGGCGAAGCCCAACCGCGTTTCCGCCACGCCCGCGCGTCGATCCGCGCCTCGACTGATCTCGAAGTCTGGGAATCAGTACAGAAGTTCAGAGGATTTGGTGGGCGCGCTGAGGAGCGACCAACCATGTCGTGTGTTTGCGATGACACATTTCGCGGCGGTGCGCGGGGGCACCGCCTTTGCGGCGGTTGTTTGCTTCACGCCCCCCACTTCTCCTCGCCGACCCTAAGGGTCGACCAGGGCCAGCTTCAGCTCTCTATGGAGATGCCTTCGGACCAAGAAAAAGTGGCTGAGATCAGCGACAGGACGGCGATCAGCCGTCGGCTCCGCGAACCCATCCAGTCCTCAATCGATCGGCAGAAAGCCGAAGTTGCTCACCGACCAGTTTCCGCTTTCATCCCGGTTGAGATTCATCACGATTCTCGCGCTCTTCACTTCGCCCTGAACGATCTCGTACATCATTTGGGTGGCGCCTGGATCGTTGTCGCTTCGTTCGACGAGATTGTAGCTGGGCCGCTCTTCATCGAGCCGCTCCCTCGACCCACCGGCCGCCCGAACCGAACGCACTTCGTCCAGCTCCTTTTCGAGCATCGTTTTCGCCCGGCCCTCGCTCAGCTCGGCCGCCGATGCCTGGTCGGAGCGAACAATGTACCGCTCCAGGAACTCAGCTCCCACCGCCTCGGCGTCGGAGCGCTTCGGGGCGCAGCCACCGATCACGCCCGTGGCGCCTACGATGGCGGCCAATAAGCGGCGGCGGGTATTGGATTCCGGAGTCATCGACCTTTCCTCTCGCGGGTGGCCTCGAATAGTAGCAGGGCGGCGCTCACCGAGAGATTCAGAGAGTCGGCTCGACCCCGCATCGGGATCCTCACTTCCATGTGCGCCCTTTGCCGCCAAAAGGCCGACACCCCTTCGTGCTCGCTCCCCACGACGATGGCGATCGGCGGGCGCGGAGCGGCTCGACGGTAGTCGAGGACCGCATCGGGGGTGGCCACGACGATCGGCAGATCGGCCAGGACCTCGGCCGCGGCTTCTCGCGACACTTGGTGAAGGGGCAATGTGAAGACCGTCCCCCGGCTCGCCCGGATCACATTCGGATTGAAGAGATCGGTGGCGGGGTCGGAGACCAACACCGCGGTCGTACCCACTGCATCGGCGCTGCGCAGGGCCGCGCCAAGATTGCCCGGCTTTTCGATCCGATCCAGCACCAGCACGAGGGCATCGGCCGCCTCGATCTTCGCCGCCATCGGCGCCGGCCGTCGGGCGACCGCGACGATCGGCGAGATCTTCTCGCCGTACGAAAGGCGCTCGGCCACCGACCGGCTCACCTCGCACCTTGCCTCCGCCGAATGCGCCGCGCGTGCGGCGATCTCCGCGTCCACATCCTCGCATCCCTCGCTCCAAACCAGAAGATCGACGAGCTTCACCCCGGCTTCCAGAGCCATCTCGAGCTCGAGCCTCCCTTCGATCAGCAGCAAGCCGGAGCGATCCCGCTCTCTGCGCCGGCGCAGGCGCGTCGCGCTCTTGACGCGGGGGTTGGCGGTGCTCGTGATCCGGCGCGAGCTCAAAGATCGGCCCGCCACAACGCCCTGGCTCCGCTCGGCAGCGATCGGCCGCCGGGGGCCGCGTCGAGCACCATCTCTTCGGCATGCAAGGCACCCGCGCGCTCCCCCCGCATCTCGTCGACCAGAGCCGCGAGCACCTTGGGACTGAAGCCGTGGGAGTGGGCGGAGAGGAGCAGGCCGCGCGCGTTCGGCACAAGGAGCCCCGCGCACAGCTCGAGCAAGGTGGGCAAGTGTTGCTCGATCTTGAACACCTCTCCCTTAGGTCCACGCCCGAAAGAAGGGGGATCTAGAACGATCAAATCGTACTGCCGCTTTCTCCGGATCTCTCGCAGACAGAATTTCGTTGCTTCCTCGCAGATCCACCGAATCGGAGCTTCGTCCAGTCGGTTCGCCGTAGCGTTGCCCCTCGCCCACTTCACGACTCCGGTCGAGGCGTCCACGTGACAGACCCGCGCTCCCCCCCTGGCCGCCGCCAGCGTCGCCCCACCGGTATAGGCGAAGAGGTTGAGCACTTCCAGCGGCTCA
>CAZFNT010000057.1:0-267 GCA_964520315.1 uncultured Gemmatimonadota bacterium | reverse complement strand
GGCGACAGATCGCCTCGATCCACGACCACGAGCCCGCCTGCTCGCCGAAGATCCCGAGATGGCCGAAGCCGGTGGGGCGCGCCAGGAACTCGAAGCCGCCATAGCCGACCCGCCACTCATCGGGCAGCTCCCCCCGCCAGTCCCCTCCGCCAGAGGCCGACCGGACGTACTCGGCGTCGCTCCCCCACGATTCTTCATCGAGCCCGGGCCGCCACAGCGCTTGCGGCGCCGGACGGATCAGTCGGTGCTCCCCGCAGCGTTCGAGTC
>CAZFNT010000056.1:0-13179 GCA_964520315.1 uncultured Gemmatimonadota bacterium | reverse complement strand
CTCCATCGCCTTTGTGTAGGCGGAGCTGATTCTGGTGCCACCGGATTCGCGTGTATGGAAGAAAGTCTCACGGTCGACCTCATGCGCCACCGCGTCGTGAATGATGTAGCGAGTGTCGAGCTCCTTGTATTGTGATCTGAGCCAGGTATCGATCCAGAAGCTCTCGATCCTGACGATCTCCTTCTGCTCGTCACCCATGGAGCCCGAAACATCCATCATGTAGATAATTGCGGCATTGAACTCCGGGTGAACGACGTCAACCCACGACCTGTAGCGTCGATCTTCTCGGATCGGTGTAAAGATCGGCTTCTTGGAATCGAAGGTCCCGGCCATGATCTGGCGCTTGAGCGATTCTCTGTATGTTCGCTTGAAATGACGCAATCCCTCCGGGCCGACGCGGCGAATTCCACTATAGCGCCTGTAGGTCGCGGTCACCGACTTGACACCCTTGGGCTCGATCCTGGGCAGCTCGAGCTCCTCGCCGAGAATCTCGGCCAGCTCATCGAGCGATACGTCCACCTCCAACACATGCTGCCCCTCGTCCTCTCCCGCTGGCCCGGGCTTTCCGCCCTCACCCGGCCCGACCGGCTGCCCCGGTTCGCCCTCGCCTTGACCGACTCCGCCCGACCCACCCGTGCCGAAACGGAATCGCGGAATATCGATCTCGGGCAAGGGGATGGAGATGACATCCTTGCCCTTCTTGCCGAAGAGCTCGCCGCGGCTCATGTATCGCTTCAGCTCCTTGCGAATCCGTCCCTTGACGATATGACGGAATCGAGCCGCGTCCCTTTCGATCTTCGACACCTTGGCTCCTAGCTCTCCTGTACGTCTCCTCTGGCAAAGATCGATGCCACGTAATTCAATACATCGGTGGCGCACACATCGCAGTACCCGTAGTTCTCGATCATGCGGGTCTTGACGACGTCGATCTTGGCCTGGGTGTCCTTATCCACGACGCTCGACACCAAGCTCTTCAGCTTGATCGTGTCTTTCTGATCCTCGAAGAGTTTCAGCTCCAGAGCCTTGTGCAATCGTTCATTGGTCCGATAACTGAATGTCTTTCCTTCGATCGCCAGTGCGCCGATGTAGTTCATGATCTCGCGGCGAAAATCGTCCTTCAGCGATTCCTGAATGCCGATCTTCTCCTCAATGCTGCGCATCAATCGCTCGTCCGGCTCCTCGTCCTGATTGGTGTAACGATTTCGGACGCGTTCCTTCTGCGTGTACGCCTTGATGTTGTCGATGTAGTTGGCACATAGTTTCTGGATCGATTCCTCATCTGCGCAGATCGCGCGCTGCACTTCGTTCTTCGCCACGTCTTCATACTCTTGCTTGACGGCGGCGATCAGCTCTCGGTACCGCTTCCGGGTCTCTTCGTCGGAGATCAGCGAATGGTGATCCAGGCCCCGATCGAGCTCGTTGATGACCATGAATGGATTCACGCACGCATCATGGGTGTCGTCCACGAGCGCGTTCGAGAGCTTGTCTTGAACGTAGCGGGGACTGATCCCGGTCAAGCCCTCCCGCATCGCCTCGGCCTTCAGCTCGCGGATGTTGTCTTCGGTGAATCCGGGCAAGGTCTTGCCATTGTAGAGCTTGAGCTTCTGGATCGGCGTGAGCTTGGCGTTCTTAGGCTCCTCGAGCCGGGTGAGCACGGCCCACATTCCGGCGAGCTCGATCGTGTGGGGAGCCATGTGTTTTCCCTCGATCTCGCCGTAATCCTTCTCGTAGATCCGGATTTCGTCGTCGAGGCGCGTGCAGTAGGGAACATCGATCTTCACTGTTCGATCCCTGAGCGCCTCCATGAACTCGTTGTTCTGGAGCTTGCGGTATTCCGGCTCGTTCGTGTGGCCGATGATCACTTCGTCGATGTCGGTCTGCGCGAACTTCTTCGGCTTGATCGAGTGCTCCTGCGATGCCCCCAAGAGGTCGTATAGGAAGGCAACGTCGAGCTTGAGGACCTCGATGAACTCGACGACACCCCGATTCGCGATGTTGAACTCACCGTCGAAGTTGAATGCTCGCGGATCGGAGTCGGAGCCGTACTGCGCGATCTTCGCGTAATTGATGTCGCCGGTCAGCTCGGTCGAATCCTGATTCTTCTCATCTTTCGGCTGGAAGGTTCCGATGCCGACACGGTCTTGCTCGGAGAGAAGTATCCGGCGCACCTTGACGTGACCCATGACCCGGTTCCAATCCCCTTCATACCGGTTCAGCAGCTCCTTCATTGTGAAGCGGCAGAACGGGCACAGAGCTCCGTCGATAGCGATCGGATGCCCGTCGCGTTTCTCGTCGAGAAGACGATCCAGAGCCGCGGCCCGGTTCTCGGCGGGGATCAGACGAAGGGGTTCCTCGTGCATCGGGCAGGGATGGGTTTCGTTCTCTCCATCGTCACCGGGCAACACCCACGAGAAGGTGTACAGCGCACCCTCGTCGCTTCGGCTGTAGTGCTCCATTCCCCGCTTGATCAAACGAACAATGGTGCTCTTCGATGAGCCGACCGGCCCGTGCAACAAGAGCACTCGCTTCTCGGTCCCGTAGAGGCGAGCGGCGGAGCTGAGCACATTCACGAGCACCATGAGAGACCTGTCGAGCCCGTAGACGGCGTCCTGACCATCGCCCAATGGGTCGGAGAAGAAGTTGTACTTGACTATCTTCTCCTTGTGCTCCGAGTAGTCCTCTTTCCCGAAGGAGAGGATCATGTCGAACACGCGCTGGAAGGCGCTCCGAAGCGCACGCGGATTCTCGGCCACGAGCCCGAGGTACTCCTCGAAGGTGCCTTCCCAATTCAGCGAACGGTAGACATCGGGATCGTGCAAATCCCTCACGAATCTCATCAGGTCGGAAGGGGGCGTTGTCGCCATGGGTCGGTCCCTCTGTGGAATGTGCGAGTACGCCGCGGGTCGGGGCGGACTCTTTCCTAGGGTTCGGAATCGAGCCCCTTTACTTTATGGATGATCGGGGGGTCTCCATCCAAGATCGGATATCCGGCGCGATTCGCCTTCCCAAGAAGGCCCCTGTTCGCCGAATCAGAAGCGATAGGCCTCGACGAGAGCATCCGGGCGCTTCCTCCACTCCCCTTCCCAGCGCCGGAGTAGATCGGTGGCGGGAACCAACCCGCGATCGAGCACGAGATCCTGCAGCGGCTCGAGGTGGATAGCCTCGTCTTGCCCCTCGGCGTTCAAGCGCGCGCGGGACCTGAGTCCGCCTCGGGCGATCTCGATCAGCTCCGGAAGCAGATCGCCGATCCGGTGGGCTCCCGCGATGGCATCGGGGCCGAATCGGGCGGCATCTACGAGCAGCTCGTCCAAGCTCGAAAGCGCAACGCCCGCAACGAGATCGAGCACCGCCGCGCGCGCGTCCGCATCGTAGAGCAGGCCGCAGGTGAGCGCGACCACCGAGGGCGCCAGCTCCGGCGCCTGCGCGTCCGCCGCCCGCACTTCGAGTGGACCGCGGAGTCTCACTTCGGGAAAGACTGTGGACTTGTGGAGGTCCCAATCGGAGAGCGTTGCTCGTTCGTCGCCGTCGCCATCGACCATGAACTGCCGAAAGGTGCGATGAGTCATGGGGACATAGCGACCTTCGCGCACGATGAAGAACATCGGGACATCGAGCACATACTCGACATAGTCGCGAAAGGTGAAGCCCGGTTCGAGACCCTTGCGCACGAAGCCGCAGCGGTCCGCGTCGGTCTCTCGCCAAGCGAGGCTGCGAGTACTCAACGCGCCGGAGTTCCTGCCCCCGGCAAGGGGCGAGTTGGCGAAGAGCGCGACAAGCAGTGGAGTCGCCCAAGACGCCACCATGAACTTCTCCGCCATATCCTCTTCGGAGTCGAAATCGAGGTTCGTCTGAACCGTCGCCGTCAGTCGCATCATCGAATGGGCCAGGCGGCCACGGCTCTCCAGGTAGGGCCCCATCACTCGATATCGGGGCTTCATCGCCCAAGGCACGTCATCGAGACCACTGAAGGGTTGGTAGCCCAACCCCACCCATGCGATGTCGAGCGCCCTCGTTCCCTCGACGAGCAGAGCGCGCTCTCGCTCCGCCTGCTCTACCGCCTTGTGAACATCGGGCACGATGGCCCCGCTCAGCTCCAGCTGCCCTCCGGGCTCCAGGGTCAGAGTGCCGAGCCCGCCATCGTGGATGTGAAAGGGATCTCCTCCTCCGCTCTCGGCCCTACGCCAGCCGACCCCTTCCAACGCCGCCAACGCCTCCCCCACTCCACCGCGCCCCTCATAACCACGCACCAAACCCGAGCTCGGATCGACCGGCAAGCGCTCATACTCGACACCGAGCCCCCACTCGGACGCCGGACGTATCGACGCGTAGAAACCCGGGAGCAGATCATCAACCGTTGTGACGACCGGATCTTGGTCGAGATCGAGACTCATCTTCGGTCCATTCTCCGTGTGCATGCGTGACATGATGGGACACTGGCGTAGCGTGCGCCTTCCTACTCCCGATTCTGGCACCAAGAGACCTGAATGCGGGTCTTGAACAGGCGGGTCCCCCTCAGGCCGCAGAGAGTTCCCTCGTCGTCGGAGCGCAGATTGTAGCGGCATCCCGAGCACTTCTCGGGTCCTCTGTCGACCCGGCGGATACCGATGAACAGCCGAAATGCACCGTAAACCAGAACCAACACGATCAGTAGCTCAAACATAAGGTCCTACTCCCGATCGAGGCCCCAGCGAAGCAGGTCTGCCCGGGTGTCGAGGTTCGCCAGGATCCACCGGTCGTCCACTTCGACTTCTCTGGCCTCGCCGGACGCCCGCAGCTTCCACACGACCCTTCTTAGTGGATCGGCAGACTCCAGCGCCCTCAGGGTCGGGAACGCATCTTGGTCGAAAAGAAGCGGATGCCCACGGGCACCCTCGTGCACCGGCTCGAACAGGATCGGGATCTTCTTCGATGGGAGCGCCGGCGAGCCTTCGGCACAACGGCCAGCGTGCGCTTCGAGCAGCGCGCGAATCGTATCTCGCGACACCAGCGGGTGATCGATCGGGTGGATCAGGGCGCCAGGTGCCCCATCGGGCAGCGAACCCAGTCCGCACTGTAGTGTGCCGGTGCGGCCCGTCTGCGGTGTCCGATTGACCAGGACGCGGGCCGCCGGCAGATCCCGGAGCAGAGCCTCGCCCCGCGCTCGTTCCTCCGAACGGACCACGACCACGCTGCCGGCACAACCCGCATCGAGCGCGGCGCGGACCACCCGCTGCACTGCCGCACAGCCACCGATCTCGAGCAGTGTTTTCGATTGCCCCATCCGTTTCGAGCCTCCCGCGGCAAGCACGACGTGCCACACTCCCTTCTTCACGAGGGGGTTCGCCTGGAAAGGCCATGCAAGCGATTCCTCGTCCGCTCGAAGCTGTTCTTTTCGATCTGGATGGCACACTGGTGGATTCGATCGACGATCTCGCGACCGGCGTGAACCTCACTCTCGAAGGTCTCGGTCTTCCGGTGCATTCGCGAGAGGCCGTCGCCTCGTTCGTTGGGGACGGTGTCGTCTCTCTTCTCGCCCGCTCCATCGCGGCGGCCACGGGCCGCGACCCCTGGACCGAACCCGCCGAAAAACGAGCTCAGGCGATGTTGCCGGAGTTCCGAGCCCACTACAACGACCATCTGGTCGACCAAACCGTTCTGCTCCCCGGCGCTCGTGAGCTCATCGCCGGCCTGCCACCACGGATCGGCGTGGGGCTGGTGACCAACAAGCCCGAAGAGCCCGCTCGCAGGATCTTGCGGGCACTGGGAATCGGCGATCGCTTCGCGGCGGTCCTGGGCGGCGATTCCATGCCGACCCGAAAGCCGGAGCCCGAGATGGTAGACGCCGCGCTCGCGCTCTGCGGAGCTTCCCGGTCGCGGGCCATCCTCGTCGGAGACGGCATGACCGACGCCCGTGCCGGCAGGGCGGCGGGCGTAGTGACAGTGGGTGTTCCCTCCGGCTTGGGTTGCGGCCTCCGATCGATCCGCGGAGAAGTCGACATCTTCGTTCCCGACCTGCACGCGCTACGGGAGCTCTTGCGAGGGCACTGAGCCGGGACCGGGTGTGGCGCCCGAGGCTACTTCTTCGTCGACCCGGGCTTGGCCCCGGATCCGCGACCGCTGAGCGGAGTCACCGATCCGGTCCCCAGGATCGAGTGTCTATGCGGCTCGAGGAAGGGCCAGATCGCCCGCGGGCCCCCAAAAATGCCGATATCGTTGCGGCTCGTGCCTCTTGCCAGCCCGCCCGGGGCATCGTAGTACCCGGCGAGCGGATCGCCACCGTCCACGCAGGGAGATTCAGGACTCAGCTCGTAACCGCGGATCACGCTCCAGGCATCCTCGAGAGTCTCGACCGCGCCGTACGCCGATGTGTCCGGCTCGGCCGCGAAAAGAGGATCTGTCCCCAAGAGGTTGGAGTCGTCTACGGGCAGGCCCCATATCAGGTGGTCATAGCCGCGAAAGAGATTGTACTCGCAGATGAGTCGTGTCCCCGGAAGGTCGCTTCGCTTAAGGCGGATCTGATGCTGCCGACCCCCGGAGTCGGGCTCCGCCCAACCGTTGCCGTAGAGGATGTTGTTCCGCAGCTCGGCTTTGGTCGAAACCGGGTAGCAGGTCAGCGAGTCGACGCGCATCTCGGTCGCCTGAACGAGAATCCCGTTGGCCGCGTTATAGGTCACCAGGTTGTTGTCGATGAAGACGCTCTCTTCGGTCAACCCGCCGCCGACCGCGATGCCGTGCCCGTTTCTCTCTGTGTGAGATCGTTGCGACCTCGCGATTAGGTTGTTCTCGACAACGCCTCCGTAGCAAAGCTGCAAGTGGAGCGAGATCGACAGATTGTGATCGAAAATGTTGTGCGCGACTCGGAAATCACGTGTGTCGGTGGTGTGACAGCCCTCGTCACCGTTGTTGAACACCAGGTTGCCAACCAAATCGCCGCCGACGCGATAGAGATTGAGGCCGTCGCGGTAGTTCTCGTAGATCACGGACCTGGTGATCGAAACCTCTGAGCGGCTGAAACCCAGCTTGCTCTGGTCGACCGCGCCCCATTGGCCGTCGCAACCGTTGATGCCGCATCGTGCACCGATCTCGATCCCGAACCCGGCGCGACCGACGATACAGTCCCGGATCTCGATCCTGTTGTAGACCTGATCGGGATCGGGCGCCCGCGCATTGCGGAGCTTGATCCCATACCGCGCCCCGTCGCCCCCGTCGATCACCAGATGCTCGAGCTCGATCTCGAAGGGCAGATTATCGACGTTCAAAAGCTCGACGACGCCGTAGAGAGAGTCGGCCCAGGTAATGGTCGGGCGCTCGCCCCGCCCTTCCCCTGCGATTCTCAAGGAGCGAACGTGGCCGGAGCTGATGACGAGCCGCTCCCTGTAACCGCCGTCTTTCCACGCAACCCGGATCTCGTCGCCGCTGGAGGCCGCGTTGATAGCCTGGCTGATCGTGGGATATTCGGCCGGCACGCTGAGCACCTCGCCCACGAGATTCAATCCAAACGCGGCGGAGCTACCCACGGCCAGCGCGACAAAGAGAGCGATCGCCTCGCCGGCACCAATCGTCTTCGAGTTTTCGGTCGGCATCATGGCGCTGGTTTTCACCCTTTCCCCACATGGAACGGCCGATTCACACGCCCAATATAGGGCAGTATGCCGCACTTCGCCTCATGGAATCCACCATTTAGGACATCGTGGGGAATCGACCGCCGCCCCTACTAGAGTCGGCAACGGCCCCGCGGCGATTCAGCTACCAGAGTTCGGTGGGCGCGTGGGCGCTCAGCTCCTTCTCTAGCACCCTCGGAATCACCATGATCTTGAGCACCTCGTTCGCCCCTTCACCGATGCGCGCGAGCAACGCATCCCTCAGATGTCTCTCGATCCGGGAGTCGGTCACATATCCGTAGCCGCCCGCAAGCTCGATGGCCCGCTCGCTTACGTAGACAGCGGTCTCCGAAGCCTTGACCTTCGCCACCGCCGCCGACTTGCGAATGTCGCGATCTTCACCCTTGTAGAGCCCGGCGCGATAGGCGAGCAGACGCGCCGCATCGATCTCGATCGCCATCTCCGAAAGCTCCTTCTTCGTGTTGTCGAGATCGAAGAGGCGCCCCCCGAACATCTCCCGCTCGATGGAGTACTGCAGGAGCTTCTCATAGGCGCCCTGGGCGATGCCGGTCGCCCACGCCGCGATCGTGACCCGCCCCCCGTTGAGCATGTGCATCGCGTATCGGAAACCGTGCCCTTCTTCGCCCACGATGTGGTCCGCGGGGACCCGGTAGTCCTCGAAGATCAGCTCCGCGGTGTTCGATCCGCGAACCCCCATCTTGTCTTGGATCTTCGCCTTGGTAAAGCCACCCTCGTTCTCGTTGGTGACGACGAACGCCGAGATCTGCCCCTCGGGTCCGCGCGCCATGACGAAGAAGACATCGGCGCTGAGGCCGTTGGTGATCCAGTATTTCGTTCCGTTCAGAATGTAGTCGCCGCCGGCCGAATCGCGCCGATAACGGCAGGCGAGCGCTTGCGCATCTGAGCCGGCGTTCGCCTCGGAGAGCGCGAAGGCGCCGATCTCGCGCCCCATGATCAGCCCCGGAACGTAGCGCGCCTTGAGCTCATCCGACGCAAAGCGCGCGATGCCGTCGGTGGCAGTGCCGTGGATGGCCACCGCGAGCGCGAATCCGGCGTCGGCCTTCGCCAAGCTCTCGAGTCCGGCGTTGTAGTAAGAGAAACACGCACCAGTGCCCCCTAAATCCTCGGGATAGGGCAAGGCCATGTATCCCAACTCACCGATCTCTGCGAACGCCTCGGCATCGAAGAGCTCATCGCGGTCGTTCCTGGCGGCACCGGGCGCGATCCGAGCGCCGATGAGATCGTTCAAGGGACCTGAGAGAAACGCGCTCAGCTCGTCGAAAACCTCATCGCTTCCGCGGATGAGGCGCAGAGCATCGAGTTGGTCAGTTGTGAAGAATGGCATCTTCGTGCTGGCTCCTATGATGAAGCGCGGGGGGATCGCGGGTCAGCCGCTGCCGGCTCGGCGTCGCCCCGCGGGGCTTCGAGTGAAGGGGAGCAGGAATCGATCGATCCGCTCGTTGACGGTTTCGGGCTGCTCGAGGATCGAGTAGTGGGTTCCACCCTCTACGGTGAAACGTTCGGCGTTGGGCATCTCCTCCAACATCGTGTCGGTCACGTGATGAGGCGTGAGGAGGTCGCGATCGCCATGGACTATCAGCGTGGGTGCATCGACATGCGAAAGCCCCGGGCCCGCGTCGTGCTCCCCCAGTGCGGCCAGAATCCGAAAGAACGCATCGTAGTCGAGATCGCTCCACCGAGAGCTGACCGCCATGAAGATACTGCGGTCGAGGGTCTTGCCCGCGAGCCCGGCCATCATCGCGAACCTGAGCAGGAGTGGATTACGGGCGAGCGATGCGATCACGCGGCCGGTCGTCGGCGCCAAAGGCAACGCGGCCCTCAGAAGACCGGGCACGAAATGGCCAAACGCCCCGACGGCCGGACCGGTCTTGAATGGGGCGCCGAAAGTCCCGTTGATGAGCACGAGCGCCCGAACGCGCTCCGGCTTCGCCTGGGCGAGCGCGAGCGAGAGCTGAACGCCCATGCTCCACCCCATCACCACCGCGCTCTCGACACCATAGTGATCCAGAACACAGAGAGCATCTCGCAGGTGATCCGCGATTCGAAAATGGACGAGATCACAGGGTCGCCGCGAGCCGTAGAGCCCTCGATAATCCCAGGTGATGAAGCGGAAGCGGTCGCGAAATCGCTCGATCAGCAAGCGCCACGCGTCGGGAGTGCCCCCCAAACCGTTGGCGATCAAGACGACCGGCCCCTTGCCCGCCGCATAGGTCCGCAGGACCGTACCGTCGCTCGACCTGAGGTCGTTCTCGATCATCATGGTGATTCTCGCGAATAGGCGCCGTCAGCTCCCGTAGCGGGCCGCGGCGGCGCGATCCCAGTCGCTCATCAACCGAGGAAGGTCGTTGGCGATCAGCCCTTTCGAGATCGCCTTCGGGACGAACATGCCCAGTTCGAGGTTCATCTCGTAGTGGGCGCGGGTGAGCCCCTCGTCGTCTTCTTCGAGCACCCATCGACCGGAGTTGGCCTTGAAAGGCCCTTCGACTTGATCCCACTCGAGCAGCTCCCCGGGCCGACCTTTGAAAGCGAGCGTATAGCTCAGGCGCTTGATGACCCGGATCGTGTGCTCGACAACCCACGCGTCGGGCGTGTCATCCAGCACATGGACCGATTCGACCCCGGTGATCGCCTCCGGCAGGGCGTCGAAATCGGTGATCATGTCGTAGAACTGCCGCGGCGTGATGTTGAAACGGGCGGTGGTCTGAACCAGGGGCAAGGCGCTTCCTCTCAAGGGGTGTCGTTGGCCGGAGCCGAACCCCTGAAGGGTAGCATGGGGATCCCGCTCAAACCCGGGTGAGGCGAAACGCGACCGTCGCAGGTGCAAAGGGATGTAGTCGATCCTCTTGCAGACCAACCTCGTGCGCCGAATCGAGCAGCCGGCGCCACAGCAAGGGCTGGTGCGAGCTGATCACAGCCCAGACGCAGGCGCCCGGAGCCTCCCTCAGTCGATCGGCGGCCTTGCTGAGCAGTGCGGCCCGATCGGGCGCCGCATCGCTCGCCAGAATCTCTACGATGTAGCTCGCGGCCGGCTCGCTCACGCAATCGGAAGAGACGCAGTCATCGCCGCTTCGCCGCCTCAACCAATCGATCAGATCCGGCGTCCGCACCACCGCGACAGCGCGCTCTCGTCCCAGGAAAAGCCGGCGCCAGATGCCGGGGTCGCAAGCGGGGAATCGAGGAGGAATCGGTCCGGGTGACAAGGGCGTTTCGGGAACTCTCATCCATCCCGGACCGTGGAACGGAGAGGTCGGGACGAAGCTACGGAGTCAGCAGTCCGTTGCTGGCGAAGTGCGAGAATCGCGCCGGGCTGGTGTCCGCCTGGCCACTGTGCGCCAGTGCAACCATGCCCATCGCGAACGCGCAAAAGAAGAGCAGAATTGCCCAGCGCTGTGCGCAGAATGTCATGCGAGGCCCCCAATCGTGCCGAGTCTCCTGCCCCCAGGAAGCCCGAACTCGAGGTCGTGTAGGAGCGAGGAATCTAGCACGGATTGTGCCTCATCTGTGGGCAACCTGTGAAGAAATCGTTAGATCCCTGTTTTTGGGGACCTCTCGCGGCTTCGAGTTCCCGGTAGGTCGCGGATGCCGACCGCGACAGACACCCTGCGCGGCCCCGAGGTGTGCCATTGCCCTCACCCGGCTGGGTGAAAGAACCCAAGTAATCGCTTCACTCCGCGGCACGGGATCACTTGCCTCTCCGCGGACCCTTTTCTACTATGAGAGTGAGTGAGCGTGCTTTCTCGACCAATGGCAACATCCTGGATCTCAACCACTTCGCGACAACCGGAGACCCGCCGTGGGGCTCATCAGAGTCAACGTCATCGGATTGGCCGAGCTCCCTCAGCAAGAGGGGCGCACGGTGTTCCTTCGCGAAGAAGGGGGCGAGCGACGGATCTTGCCGATGCTGGTCGGTCCCGCGGAGGCTTACGCGATCGGGCTGGAACTCGCCGGCGAGCCCTTCCAGCGCCCGCTCTCGCACGATCTTCTGATGAGCATCACGAAGGCGTTCAATAGCTCTCTCGAGAGAATCGCCATCGTGCGGCTCAAAGGGAACACCTTCTACGCCGAGCTCTCCCTTCGCACTCACGACAAGAACCTGCACGTGATCGATGCCCGCCCATCCGACAGCATCGTGCTTGCGCTGAAGGCAGGCGTCGACATCTTCGTCGATGAAGGTGTGATGGATCAGGCAGGCGTCCAGCAGGAGCAACCGGTGGTCGATGCAATCATCTTCCCGGCCTCCGCGAGTGACGAAGCGCCGATCGATCCCGATCCGAGCGAGGTGCGCAAGGCGGCCGAGTCCCTCACCTCGTCGGTCTCTCCCGGTCCGCAAGCGCAAGGCGACCGCGCAGACGAGCTGAGGCGCGAGATGGAATCCGCGGTCGCGGCCGAAGACTTCGAGCGCGCCGCCCAAGTGCGCGATCAACTCCGCGCGCTAGAGCGAAGTTAGGCGCCTTGTGGACGGGAGCAACACCGATCTGATCGGGGAGATTCGCAAGGCGCTTCACCAGGCGGGCAATCGATTCGCGTCTCTTCTTCTCAAGTGCCAACGATTGCAGATGACGGTCGATGATCCTTCGATCCGCGACGAGATCGGTGTACTAGTGGAGCTCGTGCTCTCTGCGAGCAAGGAGCTCGATCGAATGAGAGATCTGGTTCGCGCGGCGGAAGAGCCGGAGCTGCCGGCGCGAAGGAAGGCGAGAGCGACCTCCCCGGAGCGGGCCGAGCTACCGGCCGCGGGCAAGGCGGTCTTGGTAGTCGACGACGAGGCGACCATCCGCGAGGTCTTGAGGGATCTGCTCGAAGGTGCCGGGGCGGTGGTGGATGTGGCCGGGTCGGCCGAAAAGGGCCTGGAACTCTTCCGAGCGAGAAGGCACGCGGTGGTCTTCACCGACTACGACTTGGGAGCGGCCAGAGGCGTCGATCTGACGTTCGAGATCAAGACCGAATCGCCGGCCACGCGGACCGTCCTCATGACCGGCTGGGACATGAGCCGCGAGCTCGACGGGTCGGTGGACCACGTGCTCTCCAAGCCCTTCCGCATGCATGAGGTTCTGGCCCTGCTGGAATTCTGATCGATCAGGTGCGATTTACGCTCTAGTTCATCGGTCGCGCATACCGATGAAATGGGAGTCCCCGCCGACCGATCTTCTCCAATCGGGAGCCAAAATGGCCCGCCTCTCCTCCCCGAGTACAGCCGCGCCCACGACCGATGTCTGGGGTCACTTGCGCGGCTTGAGAGATCTTCCCGCCTTCCCCGCGGTCATCAACGAGATCAACGTCCTGCTCCTCGATCCGACCACCTCGGCGGCCGATCTATCGGAAGTGATCTGCAGAGATCAGAGTCTCACCGCCAAGCTGCTCAAGCTGGTGAATGCCGCCTACTACGGTTTCCACCGCCAGATCACCAGCATTCAGCAGGCGGTTTCGCTGCTCGGCTTTGAAGAGGTGCGGTCGCTCGCGCTGGCCGCCTCGGTCATGGGCATGTGGGACGACACGAAGGGAGATCCCGAGCTGCGCGCTCGGCTCTGGGATCATTCGATCGCCGCGGGACGAGTGG
>CAZFNT010000055.1:0-13196 GCA_964520315.1 uncultured Gemmatimonadota bacterium | reverse complement strand
GGCGAGTCACCGTCGAGGCGTTGGGCAGCCTCTCGCTGAGACAAGAGCTCCGCGGCGGCGAAGATCCGGCCGCGGAGCGTTTCAGAGCGCGGCTCAGGCGGCTCGATCGGCGCTGCGGCCTCAATCGGTAGCTACCCTGGTATACTCCCGATCCCTATCACAGGCTTTCACCGGCGCATCGCGGAGCACTGCGTGACCAACCAAACCAAACCGGTCGTTCTTTCCGGAATCCAACCCTCCGGCCATCTCTGTATTGGCAACCACATCGGCGCCTTGAAACAGTGGGTCGAGATGCAGGAAGACTACGATTGTATCTTTCTAGTCGTGGATCTCCACGCCCTCACGGTCGAACAGGTTCCGGCTGATCTCAGGAAAAGATGTCTCTCGTTCGTGGCGCAGTATTTGGCCTGTGGAATCGATCCGGAGCGCAGCACCATTGTCATTCAGTCTCACGTGCCCCAGCATGCGGAGCTGGCATGGGTTCTCAGCACGCTCACCTCCATGGGCGAGCTGAGCAGAATGACACAGTTCAAGGATAAATCAGAGCGACACGCAAAGAACATCAACGCCGGCTTGTTCACCTATCCGGTACTCATGGCGGCCGACATCCTGCTGTACCAGGCCGACGCCGTGCCGGTCGGCGCCGACCAGAAGCAGCATCTCGAGCTGGCCCGCGATATCGCGGGGCGATTCAATCAGCGTTACTCCGATACCTTCGTGCTTCCGAAGCCCTTCATCCCCAAGGCCGGAGCGCGTGTAATGAGTCTGCAAGATCCGCAAAGCAAGATGTCGAAGTCCGACGAGAATCAGAACAGCCTGGTGGCGCTTCTGGACCCACCAGATCGAGTTCGTGCGAAGTTGCGGCGTGCCGTGACCGACTCCGAGACCGTCGTGCGCTACGACATGGAGAAGAAGCCTGGCGTCGCGAATCTGCTCACGATCCACTCGATCCTATCGGGGCGGTCGATCGAAGAGCTCGAGTCACATTTCGAGGGGAAGATGTACAAGGCGCTCAAAGAGGAAACGGCCGAAGTGATCATCGAGGCGCTCCGGCCGATTCAGGCGCGCTACGAAGAGATCACGGGCGATGGCGCCTACTTGGAGCAGGTCTTGGCCGATGGGGCTCGGAACGCGTTCGGGCGGGCCCGCAAGACTCTCTCCAAGGTTCATAGAAAAGTGGGGCTGGTTCCGCCCGCCCGCATGTGATCAGACGATCGATGTCTCGAGCATCTCTCGAAGGGCCGGGCGGGTGGCCTCGAGATCATCCGGTGTCTTGATCGGGAAGAAGCGACCCCTCGGTCCCGATCGCGGCACTTCGAGATACTGAGTGGGGCAGAAAGATGAGAGCTCTCCAACCAGACGTTCAAGTTGGATCGCCCTCTTTCCGTCCACCGATTTCTCGACGTAGAACCAGGTCAGCGGGAAATCGACGTCGAGAGCGTCGAGATCGAACACGAAGCTGTTGGTGTTGAAGACGGAGATCGTGCCGGGATCGAAGCCTGAGGGGAATCGGAAACCCTCTACGAGCATGAGTCGATCGCCGACTGTGGCCGGCGCACCACCCGTATCTCCCGGTGATCGATGAACGACCTCGACCGTCATGGAGCACCCCGATTCGATGTGCATTCCCAGAACGGCGGGATCGAGACGGGCCCCCAGATTGTCGATGTTGGAGAGCGTGATCAGCTTCACTCCGGCCGCTCGCAGTCGTGCGAGTTCGCCCGATGCACGCAGCGCGACCGAAAAATCGCCGTGCCCGGGCGCGTAAGGGGAGAGAGCCCCATTGGTGTCGAAGAAGGGCTCTCCCTTTTCGTCTAATCTGAGCGATACGAATTGGCTGAAGAACACAGGTGAGGAGACCGAAGCATCGTGTGTTGCGAGGTCGCCGAGAAAGCCCCTGGTCGCCTGGTCGGTGGCGAAGCTGTTCATGATCAATAGCGGCACATCCGCACCGGTGCGTTCGCCGATCGCCGACAATTCGCTGAGCTTCCACTCTAGAAAGCTCTTCCCGTCCACCGCCTCGACGATGCCTTTTACGACGCCCCCGAAACGGGTCGCCATTCCGCCGTTCAGAAAGGCCGCGGCAACCTGCCCCCGGCTCAGCGCCTCCAAGCCTCTTCGGTGCGCGGCGTCGTATTTCGAGCTTCCCGGCGCGGGCAGGCCCGTCACTTCGCTCGCGCTCGGGGGCTGGATCTCTCCCTGCACCACGTTGCTCTGCTTCGAGAGTTCGCCCCGCTTCACCTGCGTGCGTAGCGTGTCGAACAAGCTCTCATCGAAGCCGTATCTCATCAGAAGGGCTTCGGTGCGGGCGTCAAGACCTTTCAGGTTCATGATGGAGCTTCTCCTCAGGTTGGGTGAGGACGCAACTCTCTCACCGCCCGGTGGCTCGATCAAGTGGAAGCCGGGCCGTACATGAGGACGCCACCGAGAACAGGCCCTTCTCGGTGGCGTCCATTGATCGCTGGAGGACGCGATCTCTACGGGTGAATATCGAATTCGTAGGGCACTGGAGTCAGGCAGGGCCGCAGCGTGCCGGGGCTCTCGATCTCGGCGTGGAAGTACATCGGGCTGATCGGCCAGAAATCCTGATCCCAGACCTTGTCGGCCTCGGACGAGTAACCCTGGGTGTTCTCGCTCCTGGCGAAGAGGTGGTACCTGGTTCCGCGCACGAGCTCACGGAAGGGGACCGCTACGGAGTAGACGCCGTTGGCGTCGGGATTCACGATGTCGGAGACCGGAATCGGACAAGGCGTCATCGGGCTCCTGTACCCGATGAAGACCTGCGCCTCTTCGATAGGGAGTCCCCAGCGATCGGTGACGGTTCCGTAGGCGATCACACTGTTGCTGTACGATGCCGTGGTCATTGTGAGAGCGAGAATCGTTGCAATGGCTGAGAGACGGAACATTGTTGTCCCCTTCCGGCCCGCTTCCCCCGTTCCGCTCCGCCCCCGCAGACGATCTCGCTCAGAGCGGATCGAGCCCGAGTCGCAAAAGCAGCCGTTGGCACGCAAGCCTGGACTAAGTGTGAGGGTGAAGAACCGATCGCAACGAAAGAGACAATCAGCTCACGGATGGGATCACCCTCGCGCACGCGGAACCGGATCGGCCTCCGCGGCTCCAACGAGAGTGCAAGCAGCGGGCCATGCTCGCGTAACTCCTGTAGATCATGTGTCGCCAACAACTTAATGAAAAGCGTTTGCCACTAGACGTCGATCGAATCGCGCAGCTAGTGCGCGGCGGTGGAGCGAGGGCGCGGCGCAAGGTCAACGGAGACAATCCCTTGAGTCGCCGCGCCGAATGTGCGCGTAATCAACGGCGCGTGCGCGGACCGCCGATTCCGATGCGGCGGCTCTTCTGTCGCAGCGTCGATTCCCGAATGGAGATGCTGCGCGCGGCGGCTCTCTGATTGCCGCCCGAATCGGCCAGGGCCCGAGAGAAGACGTAGCGGTCGATCGCTTCCATGACCGGTTTGTAGCCGACTCGCGACACCGAAGAGAAAAGTCGAGTCAGCACGGCCGCGTCGATGGCCTCATCCGGATCCGCCAGTCCGAGCGCTACCAGGCCGGCCTTTCTGGCGGAGTCGACCACGTGGGTCGGCAGAGACTCCAGAGAGATCCTTCCGGAGTCTCGTTCGCGCAGCTCCGCCGCCACGAGCACGGCGTTGCGAAGCTCTCGCACATTGCCCGGCCAATCGTGTCGTTCCAGGACCTCCCAGGCTTCCGTGGTGAGCTTAATCTCGGCCTCGATGCCCCGCGCGGTCCTGAAATCATCGATGAAACGCTCTACGAGGAGCGGCAGATCCTCCATCCGCTCTCGAAGGGGGGGCAGGAAGAGCTCCACACCGTGTATTCGGTAGTAGAGATCGGAGCGGAACTCCTTGGAGGCGACGGCCGCTCTGAGATCGATATGTGTCGCGGCCACGACTCTGAAATCGACGGTGACGCCGCGCGTGCGGCCCAGGGGGGTGACGATCTTGTCTTCGATGACGCGCAGGAGCTTCGCCTGCACGTCGATCGGCATCTCTCCGATCTCATCCAGAAAGAGCGTACCCTTGTTGGCCTCGACGAAAAAGCCTCGCTTGTCTCTCGACGCGCCCGTGAAAGCTCCTCTTGCATAGCCGAAGAGCTCCGCCTCGAGCAGCTCCCGTGGTATCGCCGCGCAGTTCACGGGCACGAAGGGCCCGCTGCACCTTTCGCTGCGATCGTGAACCGCCCTTGCGACAAGCTCTTTTCCCGTCCCCGACTCACCGGTGACCAACACCGGCAGATCCGACTCGCGCAAGAGATCGATTCGCTCCAACACCTGTCGCATTCGCGCCGAACGAGTCACCATGGCGCCGGCGCGCACAACATCGGTGAGGCGATCGCGCAAGCGGCGATTCTCTTCGGTGAGTGGGCGAATGGCGATCCTTGTTATCGCGGCCAGTCCGTTAGACAGGAAGGCGAAGGCCCGCAAATCGGCCGCGCGGAAGGGCACCTTGCCTCCGGCGAGACGCCGATCCAGATACACCATTCCCGCCGGCACATCGGCTCCGAGGATCTCGAATGCCATCGCGCTTCGCGGTGTTTCGGTGTCTTGTGAAGAAGCCAGAATGTGGTCGAGCGATACTGTGATTTTATCGTCACTGGCCTGCACCACCTGGCCGCCCGAGAGAACCAGCGCCGTGGGATTGTCGGGGTCGGTTGTGTCGCGCACCAAAATCGGCACGTCGCGTTTCAGGAGCCCCGATTCGAGGAGCCGGCCGGCGAGCTTTGCCGCCTCGTCGTCGGAGAGGCCGCGGGCGGCCACGACATCGAAGCTACCCTCTTCGGCGCCCAGAAGAACCATGGCCACACGGTCGGCGTCGAGCTGTTCGCGGATAGACGCGGCGAATCGCGCCAGATGCGCGCGGCTGTCTTCGGAGCGCAATCCGCGGACGACCTCGTCCATCACGGCGATGTCGCGAGCGAGCTTGGCGCGTAGCGAACGCCGCGCGCGTCCGATTCCGGCATCGAGACGTTCGGTCCATATGTCGCAATCGCGCTCTGAGACCTGCCGGCCTTCAAGGGCCTTTCTCAACGAGTCGCGGCATTCCTCGAGCTGAACGAGCGCCTCTTCGGCGCCCTGGCGGGCGAGGGATTCGGTTCGGGCCACCCGCATTGCCCAGTTGAACACCGGATGCGCCAGCTTGCGGGCCAGAATCCCGACCTCGTCGAGAATCTCGGGAAGTCGCTGGCGATCGGCGGGCGTTTCTTCCTCTGGTTCGAGCAAGAGCCATGCGTGCTCCAGGGCGATCGCGAAGCGTATGAGGGGATGTTCCCCATCCGCGGTGAGCTCATAGGCGCGCTCGAAGCAGACGTCGGACTCGACGATCTCGTCGCGAAGGCGGTGAAGCGCGCCCTTGCGGCCCAGCGCATCGGCGAGAAGCCCCGGGCGGCGGTGAGATTCCAATTCCTGCACCACCGCGTCGACCTCTTCCAAAAGCGGATCGGTGCATTGCCCCAGTCGCATCTTGCACTCGACGATCAACAGTCGCGCCTCGAGACGCAGTTGCGCGTGCCTGGCTTCGCTTATCGAGACCGCGACGGAGCGGATGAGAAGCTCGATCGCCTTGTCGAAGCGACCGAGCTCCTTTAGCGCCAGCGCATGGCTGAAGAGCGCCCAAGCCTGCCCCCCCTCAGCTTCGGAGGGAGGGTGCGCCACGAGCGCATCGATCAGGTCCGGCACGCGGTCGAGGTCGCGGGAACGAACCGCGTTTACGAGGCGAGTAGCTGCGACGTCCTCCTCCGATGCCCCACCGAGGCGCGCCTTCCGCAGGGACGATTCCGCCTCCTCGAAGCGCCCCAGAGCGCTCGCGATTCGGGCGCCCTTCAGGAGCAGCTGATTCAGGTACTCGGGCTTGATCGGCAGCTCGGTCGCCTTCCGAATCTGCGTCAGCACGAGTGTACGCCGTCCCGAGGCCAGGTAGAGATTTGCGAGATGGTCGTGCGTGCGAGCGATCTGCATCGGCTCGCCTCGGCTGAGGGCGAGCCCCAGGGCGATGAAGAGCTCGCGTTCCGCGCGATCGATCCGTCCATCGACGGTGAGGCGACAGCCCTGCAACATGTGTCGTTCGCAAATTGCGAATGTCGACTCGGCCGACTCGAGCAGCCGCAGCCCCTGGTCCACCGATTCGGTATCACCGCCGTACATGGCCCGCCAGAGCCTCTTGATCTCCGCGAGCATTGGATCGCGCGTCATCGAAGAGTCTTCTGCTTCGGTGTGGTTGCCGAATGAAGGTCGCGCAGCCATGCGGCGACCAGATCGCTCCAGTCTCCGCAAGGCGGATCCCTCGGGCGGCGAGGTCTGCCGACGTCGTCTTCGGGCGGCGGTGGCCACGCGTGAGGCTCGGCGCCCTTGAGGTCGATCGGCGTGAGGCCGGGCCCCTTCGGCGTGAAAGGGCCGGACTGCGCCTGTGCCGGCAGCGACACCAAGAGGCCCAGAACGAAAGCGAGGGCGAGGGCTCGGAGCGAGAAGAAACGTGGTGGTTGGAGGCTCATGTCAGCTCTCCGAATCTGTGAAGCTCCATATCTATCGTACTCTCGAATTGCCGCCGCCACAACGTCCTCTCTTCAGCGCGATACATCGGTCGATTCCGGGGGGAGGGTTCTTTTACGTAGCGCAAGTGGCGAGCCACCGATCCTCGATGTGAAGTTCTCACGATCGATATCTTTGATAGCAAGTGCTTGCGAGTCGCTCGTGCCCTGCGCGCCGGAGCCGGCCGCGCACAATCGGCGCAAAGAAGCGGATGCGCGCGCGCAACTTGCGCGGCAGGACCCTGTCACGCGACACCGAGATTGAATCGGATCCTCCCGCTCACGTACCCTGCCCTCGTCCCCTTCCCCAAGAGTCAATCAGATCAGGCAGACATGCTCGACATCAAGGCGATCCGCGCCAACCCAAAGGAGATCGAGGCGAGGCTGCGGCGGCGCGCACCCGACACCGACCTGAGCGAGATCGAAGCACTCGATCGTGATCGTCTCGAGCTGCTCCAGTCGGTCGAGAGGCTCAAAGCGCGCAGAAACGAAGTCTCGAAAGAGGTGGGGCGGAAGAAGAAGGCCGGCGAGGATGCCGACTCGCTCATCGCCGACACCCGCGTTTTGGGCGAGGAGCTGGCCGGCGGCCAGGCGCGACTGGCCGAGCTCGAGAGCCGAATCCACGAAAGCGTCGTCGCTCTGCCGAACCTCCCTCATCCCGACGTCGTGCCCGGCGCCGATCTCAGCCTCGCTCCCCTCGTTCGCGAGCATGGCGAGCGCCTCGAAGAGAGCGCCACCGGCGAGAACCACGTCGAGATCGCGACCCGCCTCGGCCTGCTCGACCTGACGCGCGCCTCCCGCCTCGCCGGCTCCCATTTCGCGCTTCACAGGGGCTGGGGAGCGCGCCTCGAGTGGGCCTTGCTGCGTTTCATGATCGACCTGCACGTGGATGAGTGCGGCTACGAGCTGATACTCCCTCCCTTCGTCGCCAACACCGACACCCTCACCGCGTCCGGCCAGCTTCCCAAGTTCGCCGACCAGGTCTACCGCTGCGCCGACGACGACCTCTACCTGATCCCGACCGCCGAAGTCCCTCTCACCGGGCTCCACCGATCGGAAATCCTCGACGAGGCATCTCTTCCCCTGTGCTACTGCGCCTACACCGCGTGCTTTCGCAGAGAGGCGGGCGCCCATGGGGCGTCGGAGCGAGGGCTGATCCGAACCCACCAGTTCAACAAGGTCGAAATCTACCGTTTCGCGACCCCCGAGAGCTCGTACGAGCAGCTCGAAACGCTGGTGGGGCAAGCCGAAGAGGTGGTTCGCCGCCTGGGGCTTCACTTCCGCACCGTGCGCCTGGTCGCCGGCGATCTGGCACAGCAGGCGGCCATGACCTACGACGTCGAAGTGTACATACCGGGCCAGGAGCGATACTACGAAGTCTCTTCGATCTCGAATTGCGAAGAGTATCAGGCGAGACGGTCCCAGATCCGCTATCGTCCCTCCAGCGGAGGCAAGGTGCGATACGTCCACACCCTCAACGGTTCCGCCCTCGCAACTTCTCGTCTTTTGGCCGCGATCATCGAAACCTATGTTCGAGCCGATGGGAGCCTCGAGATTCCGGAAGTCCTCCGCCAGCATCTGGCCGGTGCCGGCGTGATCCACCCCGACGGAAGAGCGACATGATCCGCGCAACCCTCATCGCGACCACATGTCTGGCCGGCATTGCCAGAGCCGACGCCGTCGAGGGTGCCGGCACGACCGGCTACGCCTGGATCACCAATGTCGAGGGCACCCGCGCCGCGGGCATGGGCGGTGCCATGGCCGCCGCAGCGAACCCCCTCGATGCCCCCTTCTTCAATCCGGCCGCTCTTGCCGCAGCCCGCGCTGCCGAGTTCGAGATCGGCTACCGAACGACATTTTCCGGCGCGAGCAGCGCTCATCTGAGCGCCGTTCAACCATTGGGCGTCGGCGGAATCGCCTACTCGATCGCGGCCACCACATTCGGCGCCTTCGATGAAGTAAACGCCAGCGGAGTGCCGACCGATCGAAGCTTCACGCCCTACACGATCGCCGGTGGCGTCAGCTACGCGGCGATGTCGGGTCCGTGGATGCTGGGCGGAACGGCGCGCGTGCTGACGCAGTCGATCGCCGATTATCGATCGACCGCGCTCGCGGCCGACCTCGGGGCGATTTGGACCTCGGCTCCGCTCGTGCTCGGAGCGGCCATTCGTCACCTCGGCTTCGAGCTCGATCCACTCGTCGATGATAAGGAGTCCCTTCCACTCACCGGCTCGATCGGCGCGATGTGGAGCGAGAGCGAGCTGAGCCTGGCCGCCGACATCGAGTATTCCAAGAGCGCGGGCTTGCTCCTTCATACCGGCGGGGAGTACATCTACCAAGAGACCTTGGCGTTGCTCTTCGGCTACGGATCGTTGGGCCGCGACCAGGCATTCGATCCCTCGATCCTCGACGGGCTCTCGATCGGCGCCGCGGTCCTCCTCGCCCGTGGGATGACCTTCCGCTACGCCGCGACCTTCCAGGGCGATATCGGAGTCGGACACCGTGCATCGATGGGGTATTCATTCCGCTGAGCGCTTTCCCGCCTCGGTCGCGAACTACCTGAGGCCCTCGTTCGAGCTCGCCTACCGGCTGACCTGCGATCTCGACCACGCGGCACGAGTTGCGGAGGAAGCGTTGCTCCGCGCGGCCCGTTCCGGCGCGCCATCGGGCCGCGAGGCGCTGACCCTCTGCTTCGAAGAGGTCGTGGTCTCGTGTCGTGGAACCGGGGGGCGAGCGTTGCCATCGGCGCGATGGGATCTCAGCCGCGAACCGAGCGAGCTCCGTAGAGCCGTGCGAAGTGCGGTCCCCGGGCTGCCGATGCCCGCGCGCGCCGCCCTCGTGCTCCGAGAGGCCTTCGAGCTCGCCGACGCCGACATCGCGCGCATTCTGTCGGTGGAGGCGAGCGTGGTCGCCGAGCTGGTGGATGGCGCGCGAATCGCTCTGGCCAGCCCCACAACCTGGTCGAGCGGCGGAGCCCCCCCTCCTTCGTGGAGGCCCGCCGCGCTGGGAGTAGCCCCCGGCAGCACTTGCGCCCGCGTGCGCGCCGCGCACCACGCCGAGGTGGACGGGTCGGAGCGCGGCATCGACGACTCGAAGGCCGAAGAGCACTGCCGGAGCTGTGAAGCCTGCCGTGAGCACCGGGAGCTCATTCGGCTCGCCAACAAGCTCACGGCGCACGCCACACCACCCTCGCTCCAGGACTCGTTTTGGCAGGAGCGCAGGCGTGCGATCGAGCGGGCTTGGGCAAGCGAGCGCCAGGCAGAGAGCGGTGCGCCATCGTTTCGAATCGGCTGGCCGGCAGTGGCGATTCTGATTGTGGCGGCGCTGGTAGCTTGGCTGCTGGCGCGGGGCACCGAGCAAGGCGCCCCGGCGCCCATCGTGGCCCAGCCCGAGATCGAGCCCTCGCCGCCCACGCCGCCACGGACCCATCCGCCGCCCAGCACTCGCGCCGCCACGCCCGCGCCCGAAGAGCGAAGCCGCTCGATCCCCCAGAGCAGCGAGCAGCCCGAAAGGGAACCGCCGCCGCCGGCCCCAGCGGAGCAGGATTCGGCCCAGGAAGCCCCGCCCGACACCGCAAGCGCCGATTCGACGATACCCGCGCTCGACGAGCTCTACCGCATGCTCGAAGCTCTGCCGCGTGTCAGTCCGGGGAACGCGCCCCTGCGGCCACTGACGCGGAAAGGGGAGGGGGATACCGCCGGAGGATTTTGACTGACCTGTGCACACCAGCCTTCCTGACGTTTCGATATAGCCGCAGGATCCTCGAGGGGACTGCGCACTGACCGGCAGATAGCCGTCCCTCTCAGCCAGGCCTGCCCAGTGGCTCCGCTCCCGGCGAACCTCTCGCCCTGCCTGCGCGCCCGCGAAGCGCCGCGGCCCGGCGCGCCCCACGTCGCTGTACGCTGCTAGGGCGCGGTCTTTGGCACGGAGAGGGCGGCGAACTTGTCACCAAGAGCCAAGAAGCCGCCAAATCGGCGCCCCGAGCACGATTTTCCACCGAATCACACGCAATTCAGGTCTCGCTGTCAAGTTCACCCCCATCTGTGTGTTTCATGTGTCAAGCTGAGCGCGGTCTGTGTGCATCGAGCTCGCTCGCAGTCCGATCCAAGTGTTCCGAGACGCAAGAGCGGAGCGCGTTGGACACCAGCATTTCGTATGCACAGGGGGCGTCGCGTTCCGGAACCTGTCGAGTGACCGGATCCGCAACTGCGAACTCCGACGCCTCGTGCACCAACCGCCTTCGTCCACTTCGGAGACCTGATTGATAGGCCTACCCCGCGCCGCTTACTGGAGCATCTTTCTGGTCGCCTTGGCGATGCAGCTTCTAGAGGTCTCCATCACGAGGGTTTTTTCCTTCGTACTCTGGTCTCATCTGGCTTTTCTCGCCGTCTCCGTCGCTCTCTTCGGGATCTCCGCTTCGGGTGTTTACCTCTACGTCCGCAGCGACGCTTTTCCCTCCGAAAGGGTATTCGCGAGCCAGTCGAAGGCATGCCGCCTGATGGCGCTCTCTATCTTGGCCACCACCCTGCTCACGTCCTACCTTCCGCTCGATCCCATGCGATCCAGTGGTGAGCTCTGGCTCTTGGCGGCGGTCTACTTGATCGCCTCGATCCCTTTCTTCTTCGCCGGCCTGGCCATCTCCTTGGTACTCACGCACCGCTCCGAGCATGTCAACCGCCTCTACGCCTTCGATCTGGTGGGTGCCGGGGCAGGTTGTCTGATCGTCATCAAGGTCTTGGACTACATGGGTGCCCCCAACGCCCTCCTCCTCGCCGCGACCTGTGCCGCCGCCGCGGCAGCCCTACTCTCGACGATCCAGGCGCCCTCCTCTGAGTCCACCGGGAGCGAATTGCCAAGTCGGTCTTCGCTTTTCGGGCCGACGCTCTTGGCCTGGGGCGGCGCGATCATAGCCTTCGCCGGTCTCTTCGGCCGGCCCGTGATCGAGTCTTTCGGACGCGAGGTCTACGAACGTTCGCCGCACGTACATTCCTTCGACTATTTCTTGCCGATGATCCGCTCGGTATTAGCGCCGCGTCTGCATGGCCTAGCGCTGGTGGGCGTCGCCATAGCGGTCGCGGCCCTGTCGTACCGTCAGGCGCGCCGGCGCGACGCTCGGCCTGCCAGCAGGGAGTCGCATCTGGCGGTGGCTACGCTAGTGGTGTGCGTCGGGGTCTTTCTGGCGGGGCTCGTCTTTGGAGCTGCCGACATCGCTTTCGCCAAAGGGAAGCTACAGATTCCAGATTTCAGCGCATGGAACAGTTTTTCTCGAATTGCTGTGCATGGGCCTCCTTCCGAGCCAGGGCCCTACGATCCGAACGAGTACATCCATTGGGGCATCAGCGAGGTTTTTTCGGGCGATGCCCCATCTCAGATGGGACTCGATATCGATGCGGCCGCCGGAACACCGATCACGGCCTTCGACGGCGATGTTTCGTCTCTCGAACTCTCGACCCACGACATCACAACATTGGGCCACAGGGCGATCTCTCCGGGCGCAAAGGCCTTGGTGATTGGCGCGGGTGGGGGCAGAGACGTCTTGAGCGCGCTCGCGTTTGGCGTAGAGCACGTGACGGCGGTGGAGATCAACCCGATCATTCTCGAAGATGTGATGCTGGATCGCTATCTGGAGTTCTCCGGAGGGCTCTTCAAGAGAGACGATGTAACGCCCGTAGTTTCCGAGGGGCGCGCCTATGTGCGAAGCAGCACTGAGCGCTACGACCTCATCCAGCTGTCGATGGTAGACTCATGGGCGGCAACGGCGGCGGGGGTCTTCTCGTTTACCGAGAACAACCTGTACACAGTGGAGGCGTTTCGCGATTACCTGGAGCACTTGACCCCCGATGGAGTGTTGGTGATATCTCGTTGGTATTTGCACCCGCCGCGCGAAACTCTGCGCGTGGCGTCGATCGCGCGTCGTGCGTTGGAAGAGCTGGGTGCGTCGGAACCCGGCCGGCACTTCTTCGCGGGATTGCGCTCGCGCGAAGCGGAGGGGCGAGGATCTGTTGCGACCGTTGTGATCGGCCGACAGCCCCTCAGGGACGAGGCCGTCGCGCGAATGCAAGAAGCGATGGACAGACTGAAGTTCGACCCGCTATACGCTCCTTCCGGAGAGGGAAGGCCGCCTTTCGTGGCGATCATCGACGGCGATTCTCCGATGGAATACGCAAACACTTACGCCTTCGACGTACGTCCCGTGACCGACGATCGTCCTTTCTTTTTCCAGAGAAGTTGGCCGCGGCAGCTTTTTCTGGGCGGCCTGGGGCGCTCGGTCGATCATTCCGGCAGCGCGATGGATGCCGGCGCGTTGGTTGCCAGCCGCCTGTTCTGGATCGCGCTGGCACTGGTAGCACTGCTTATTGCCCTTCCTCTGATCTGGTTTCGGGGTCGCGAACTGGGCAAGGAAGGCTCCGACGGACTTTGGTCCGCCTTGGCCTATTTCTCGTGTTTGGGAGCAGGATTCATCATTGTCGAGATCATTCTCATTCAGAGATTTGTTCTCTACCTCGGTAACCCGACCCATGCCCTCGCGGTAGTGCTCTTCGTCGTTCTGTCTTGTAGTGGCGCTGGCTCCGCATTGGCGAGAGCGATTCCGGACGATCGTCTCTGGCCTCGGCTCGCCCTGGTCTGCCTGGGTGTTGCGGC
>CAZFNT010000054.1:9109-13296 GCA_964520315.1 uncultured Gemmatimonadota bacterium | reverse complement strand
GGGAGCTCCCGAAGCTGTCGAAGGACCCGACGGCTCTGCTGCTCTCCGCACGGGCCAAGCTCGGGCTCGCCCAGTGGGATGCAGCTGGAGAAGACGCAGACGCCGCATTCAAGATCGGACCACTTGAACCGATCGCGCGCCTCGAGGCAAACAGAATCCGCGAGCAGGCCCGACGTCTTGGGAACCTCGAGAGCTTGTTGGCCTGGGACATCGGCCAGGTCATCGACTGGGAGAGCGATCAGCCGCGCACTTGGACACTTCCAACAACCCTCGACCCGCTCGTCGCCTTTCAAGTCTCGTTCCGCTTTCGGGTGAACGCCCTCGACTTCGATACGCCGGTGGTGTTCGGGGCCGCCTGGGGATCCGCGGCACAGCCCTGGAGCAAGCGTCCTCTCGTTGCGCTCCAAATTCACGAGAGAAGTGGTCCTCGCGGCACGAACGTGGTACAGCTCGGACTCGAAGTCGGTGCGGGCGGTCGAGAAAGCGCCGTCGAGTCCGCACTCGATCTCGAGTTGCCCGGAATCCGAAGCGATCTGCCACTCGTGGCGCGAATCGTCCACGTGCCCGAGATGGGAGCTTCCTGGGCGTCTTTGGAAGTTGCTGGATCAGCGGAGCCTATCGCCTCGCTCCGCCTCTTCGACGCCCGGCACGGAGGCGCCACGGAGCAGGTCGAGGTGGGGCTCCTGGGCACCAAGATCCGCGGCGAAAACGCCGGCAGCGCGAGAGTAGTGCTCGAAGCGCTCGAGCTGAAGGTGGCCCCAAAGCGGTGAGCTCCCTTCCCGCAAAATGAGTCCGCGGTGAGCCACGCCACGGCCTGGATGGACGGTTAAGAGGAAAGCACCATGACCACCGCGCAGACCACAGAGCACAAGCCAAAAACGGATCGGCAGTGGAAGCTGCTCGCCCAATCGCTGTCCCGGTTGGCTGAGGAGGCCTCATCGGAGGCGCTGATGATGCGACTTGTCGACGTCGCTCTGAGCATCGTTCCCCAGGCGGAGCGGGGACTCGTGACACTCGACGAGCGCGGGCATGGCTTCCCCGATTTCCGCGTGGGGCGCGGCGTGGACGGCAGCGAGATCCGCGTGGCCGGGGAAGTGAGCCGGCGTCTCCTGGCTCGTGCCTTCGAAAGTGACGTCGTCTGGTCCAGCGGGCTCCACACCGACCATCGCTTCAAGGGCCTGGAGAGCATCAGACAAGCTCCCGATCGGAGCGTGATACTGACTGGCTTCCACGTGGCAGGGGCCTTCCGGGGGGTGCTCTACCTCGAGGCCAAGGAGGATCTGATTCAGATCGCCGAGGATCGCAAAGACCGACTGATCACCCTGGTTCGGACCGCCGCTCCAATGCTCGCTCGGATCCTTGAAAACGAACGGGCCAGAGATCTCGAGTGTTACCACCACCGGCTCTTCGCCGGCGAGCTGGATCTCCCCGACATAGTCGTCGCCTCCACGCCGATGCGCAGAGTTGTTGAGCTCGCCGGTAGAATTGCCTCTTCCGCCAACGGTTGGCCGGTCCTGATCGCCGGTGAGAGCGGCACAGGCAAGGAGTTGATCGCCAATGTGATCCACGAGAAGAGCAAACGTAGCGGCGGGAACTTCGTGAAGGTGGCCTGTGGGGGTCTCACGGCGGAGCTCGGCAACAGCGAGCTCTTCGGCCACGAGAAGGGTGCCTTCTCTGGGGCAACACGCAAGCGCCTCGGCATGATCCGTGAAGCGGATGGAGGCACCCTTTTTCTTGACGATGTGGACAAGCTCGCGCCCGCACTGCAAGGCGCGCTATTGCGCGCCATCCAGTTCAACGAGGTGCGCCCCCTCGGCGCGGAGACCCCCTTGTCTGTAGATTTCCGCACCATCACTACTTCCAGTAGCGACCTCCGTGTGATGGCCCGGGAGGGGACCTTCCTGCCGGATCTTTTCGCCCGCCTGACGGGTTGGATCATTGCCTTGCCTCCCCTGCGGGATCGATCCGAGGAGATCGTTCCTCTCGCCCGCCGCTTCGCGCAACGCTGTGCCCACGAGGTCGGTTACGACACCGTGCCAGTGTTCACCGAGGCCGCCTACCGCAAGCTCCGATCGCACCACTATCGAGATGGCAATGTGCGGGAACTCGAGCAATGCGTCAAACGCGCGGTCGCCCTCTCCTTGGCCGACGGATCCAACCACATCATGCCCGATCTCGTCGCCTTCACGGATGAGCTTCTAGATCCTCAAGTGGAGAGAGATGTCGAGCCATTCGCGAAAGACCGATCACAGATGACACTGGCGGAGGTCCGCGCCGGAGCTGAGAGGGAGCATATCCGGGCAGCCATCGAGGCCTATCCGAATCGCAGTCAGGCAGCTCAGGCGCTCGCCATCAGCCCCGCGAATCTACACGTGAAGCTGAACCGCTATGGGCTTCGTTAAGAGCCTGTCGCGCATAGGCGATCTCTCCAGTTTCCTGGAGTTGACTCCATTCTCTTGGAGGCCGTAGCTGCGGCAGCAATCCGCTACTGCGGCATACAGTGTTGATTCTCTTGGGTTTCGGGGGATGAGCGCAATCGGCATGCAGATTGCTGTGCCGAATGGTGCAACGAAACCGGGGGCGCACCTACGCGACCCTCGACTCAGAATCCGCCCAGGAGGAAACATGCGCTCGCTCGTTCCGGCTACGGCCACAATCTTTGCTCTTCTTCTCACCGCAGGCTGCGAAACCACCTCGACACTGACCGGTACCGACGGCCCATCGGACTCGATAGGGGAGAACCCGATGGGCATGAATCCCGAAGCGGCAGGCCAGAACCCAGGATCGGTCGAGATGCCGCGGCACTTCTTCTCGAGCATCATCCAATCCGACGAAGTATCAAGTGCCGATTTTGTGCTCGCAACAATGGGGAAGGCCATCTTCGAGATCGATCCCCGCCGCCTCGACGACTTCGTGCCGCGCACAGTGGAGGCGCCCCGCGGCATCGTTGACCTGGTGCGTAATCGCTACGATGACACCGTCCTGGCACTCACCCGCAGGGGTGGCCTGTACCAAAGCGACGGTTTGGAGCAGTGGACCATTTGGACGCACGAGGGCACGGTCCCGCTGGAAGGGAGCGCACGCTGCACAAGCATTCAACAAAGCGTTGGGGTGACGGGCGACTTCGTGATCACGGATAGCGCGGGAGGCATATACGAAGTCGACCCCCGTGATCTCGACAACATCGTGCCCCGCACATCCGATGCGCCACTGGGAATTGTGAGTCTCACTTGGAATGGCTACAACGACACAATGCTGGCGCTGACCCGCGAAGGCGAGCTGCACGAGAGCGACGGTCTTGCCGATTGGACCATATGGCCACAGGTGGGAACACTTCCCCTCCTACCGGGTGCCAATGCCGTGGACGGCGTGCAGAGCGCCGATTCGCCAACATCCGATTTCGTATTCGTTGATGACATCGGTGGTGTCTACGAGGCGGACCCGCGGCACCTAGGCACTGGAGTTCTGCGTACCACCGAGGGGCCGGCTGTCGCCGCCGCCATCACCCGCGATCGCTGGGACGATACCTTGCTCGTCCTCACGCGCGACGGCAGGCTCTACCAGAGCGACGGTTGGGACGAATGGATCACCTGGAATCTGGTGGGCTCCTTCCTCCAGTAACGGTCCACGCAGAAATAGCTAGGGACTTTTGCGCCCAGATGTGCTGCAGATGGGATGCAAAAGTCCCTGGCTGATTCTTCGCCGACCCTAAGGAACTGCCGAATCCGCTTGACGAACATCCGTTCTTGTACAACTCTCAGGTTGCACGACTCAGAACGGAGAACCCACCATGGGCTGCTGCGACGACAAGAAGAAACGACCGGAAGATGCCGACGAAGTGCGCCGCCTGGTGAGCGAGGGGTACGCGCGCGTGGTCCGCGATGCCGGCTCTTCGTGCTGCGCCGGAGGGGCATCGGCGGCCGAGGATGTGAGCCGGCTGATCGGCTACAGCGATGAAGAGCTCGCGGAGCTCCCCGAAGGCGCGAACCTCGGCCTCGGTTGCGGCAATCCGACCGCCATCGCCTCGCTCAGACCGGGTGAGACGGTCGTCGATCTGGGCGCGGGCGCCGGAATCGACGCCTTTCTGGCGGCCAAACACGTGGGAGCGCAAGGCCGTGTCATCGGAATCGACATGACCGACGATATGCTGGAGCGGGCCAGAGCCAACGCCCTCGCTGTCGGCGCGG
>CAZFNT010000054.1:0-9099 GCA_964520315.1 uncultured Gemmatimonadota bacterium | reverse complement strand
TCCGCAAAGGGCTGATCGAAGAGCTCCCGGTCGAAGACGGGTGCGCCGATGTGATCATCTCCAACTGCGTGATCAATCTCTCGCCCGAAAAGCCCAAGGTCTTCGCCGAGGCGTTTCGAGTCTTGCGCCCCGGCGGTCGCCTGATGGTTTCCGATGTCGTGCTCGAACGGCCACTGCCCGAAGCGGTGCTGCAAAGTGTCGATGCGTACGTGGGCTGTGTCGGAGGAGCGAGCTTGCGGGCCGACTATCTGGCGGCGATCGAAAACGCCGGATTCACCGATGTGCGGGTGCTCACCGAGAGCTCCTTTGGCGACAAGGTCTGTGCGAGCGACTCCCCGCTGCAAGACGCCATCAAAGAGTTCGGCGCCAATGTCGAAGAGGTGCGGGAGTTCCTGCCCCACGTAAGCAGCCTGGGCTTGGTGGCGACCAAGCCGTCAACGAGTTAGTCCGTACTTCGGCTCGATCTGCTCCAACCAGGCCAGCGAGTAGGCGCGCAAAGTGATGCTCACCGGCAGCAGCAGAATCGCGCCGAAGTATGGCAGGAGCATCAAGATTCCCCCAACCCCGCAGGTGAGCACGGCGAGCGCGATGACAAGAAAGAGCACGCAGATCACGAGGAAGAGATAGAAAAGCCCGTAGAGCAGAAAAGGGGTGAGGTGCTGCGTGAGAAGTCCCCAGAACTCCCCGACCGCGTCGAGGATGCCGACCCGCTTGCGCATCATGATCGGCAGCACGAAGCTCTCCACCCACAGATAGATGTACGCGATCGATATCACGATCCCCGCCGCGATCGTCCCGCCCACCAGCGCCGTTATCACCGACCACTCCCAGCCGACCAATGCGGCGGCAGCAATCAGCCCACCCCCAACCACCAGCGCGGCAGCCAACAACCCGGCGAACCAGGCCAGCCGCCACAGGAAGAGGGAGTTCCCCTCGCGTTTGTAGCGATGCCACGGCTCTCGAATACGGGCGGCGTCGTCGACGACGCTCTCGAGGAAGATGAACTTGGCGCGGGAGCTGATCCACAGAACGAGCAAGCCCAGCACAACCGCTCCCACGAAGATCGCCGCGACCAACGCCGCCGAGAGACCCAAGAGCGCGAACTCCTGCCCCAACTCAGCGAAGGGGCCCTCCAACCCGGGCGGCAGAAGCCCGAGGGTGGAGGCGCCCCATGCTTCGCGAACCGCGTCAGAAGCATCCCAATGGGACGAGGGACCGCTGCCCGCACTGCCGAGATTGGCTAGCCATGCGGCAAAACCGATGACCAGCCACTTCTTGATCGAGAAGGGGTGGAACAGCATGGCGCGCATGTGTCCGAGCGCCCGGTCGAGGGGAGCGAAGTAGCGAAGGTCGTTCATCTCGGTCACCTCCGTGTGAATCGTGTCACAATTGTTCTACACCGACCACCCGGCGCGGATTCGATGATCCCGGTGGCGTCGCGATCCCCCAAAAAAAATGCCTCAAGAAAACCCGAGCACTCGAAGCGAATGGCCGCCGGCCAAGAAAGCGATTTTCGCGTCGCTCACGATCTTGCTCATCTTCGCATCGGTAGAGGCGGGATTGCGGGGGGCCGGCCGCATTCTCCTCTCAGAGCTCGTGAACGCGAACCCCTACGCAAGCACGGTCACCACGAGCGGCGAGCTCCGAATCCTCTGCCTCGGCGACGACTTCACCGAGGGCATAGGCACCGATCGCCGAAACCTCTCGTATCCCGCGCAGCTCGCCCGCATCCTGGCCGCCGGTGACTCAACATCTACCGTTATCAACGACGGCAATCGCACCATTCTCGACGGGCCCGGAGGCGAAACACCGACGACCGCAACCCCTTTCGATTTCATCACCCGAAGCGCCCCGGGACGAGGATCGAACGAGCTGCTCAGGGATCTCCCGCACCGCCTCGAGGCGATCCGTCCTTCGGTCGTGCTGGTGCTGACCGGCAGAACCAACGAGGGCTACTCGCTCGACTCGACCGATTTCATCAACTTCCGCCTGAACCGCCTGCGGATCTACAAGGGGATGAAGATCGCGCTGAGCCGCCTCCGCGCTCTGCTCCCTCGGGACTCGCTTCCTCGTATTCTCCTGGAACCTACATCGATCGGTCAGGCCGGCGACCGGGAGCGAGACATGTTTCTCGCCGCGGTGTACGAGGAGGATCTCAGGAGGATCTCGCGAATCTGTCACGCCTACGGAGCCACGCCGGTCTTGCTGAGCTACCCTGCCGAGCTCGTTGCGGGCCTGAGAAAAGGCCATGCCGAGCTTGTCCGGCGTGTGGCCGGCGAAGAGAAAGCGATCACGGTGGATCACTTCTCTCTCTGGAAGCGCTACCGTGCGACCTATGGAGACGCCGCCATCTTCTCACTCGACCGCCTGCACCCCAATGGCTTCGGCTATGGGCTGATGGCCCGCGACATCGCCACCGCTCTCGACGACGCGGGGCTGGTGCCCCGCGGAAGCCCTCCGCGTCACGAGATCGACGCCCTTTTGATGAATCTGAGGATCGAGGCCGTCGCGCACGCCACCGACCCCCACACGCGCGCGCTCCTGCTCTACGAACGCGGCGAGACCGACGAGGCGCTCGCCCTTCTCGCATTGCTGCACCGACAGCACCCCGAGAACACTACCGTCAGCCTGGAGCTCGGAACCTTGTACGAACTTCTCGGCGAAAAGCCGAGCGCCCGCGCCACCTACCGCGCCACCTTCGAAGCGCTCTCGGACCCGGAGTCCAGCGCGCTCGTAAAGAGCCGTCTCGACAATCTCGACCGCCTCGATGAGCTGCGTCGGCGAGAGGCTCGAAAGCGCACGGGCGCATACTGAATACGCCACCCAACACCAACGGAGAAGGCAACATGGATCCCAATAAGTGCGTCGCCCTCATAACCGGAGCCGCCTCCGGTCTTGGAGAGGCAACAGCCAGACGACTGGCCCGACGGGGCGCCCGAATCGTGCTCGTCGATCGCGACTCCGCCAAAGGTGAGGCGGTCGCATCCGAGCTAGGTAACGACGCCCTTTTCGTCGAAACCGATGTCACCTCGGCAGCCGACGTCGAGCGTGCGGTGAGCACCGCGACCGACATGGGGTCGCTGCGCGTTGCCGTGAACTGCGCCGGTGTCGGAATGGCCGCACGCCTGCTCGGCCGCGACGGCGCCCCACACGATCTCGATCTGTTCCGAACGCTCATCGACATCAACTTGGTCGGATCGTTCAACGTGCTCCGCACCGCCGCGGCCGCAATGGCCGAGAACGACCCATTGGAACACAACGAACGCGGTGTCGTGATCAGCACCGCGTCGGTGGCCGCCTTCGAGGGCCAGATCGGCCAGATCGCCTACGCCGCGTCGAAGGGCGGAATCGTCGCCATGACGCTCCCGGCCGCCCGAGACCTGTCGAAGGCGGGCATTCGCGTGCTCGCTATCGCCCCCGGCATCTTCGACACACCGATGCTAGCCCTGCTGCCGGAGAAGATCCGCGAAGCGCTGGCCGCCGGCGTGCCGCACCCGAAAACCCTAGGGCAACCGGACCAGTACGCAATGCTGGTGGAATCGATGATCGACAACCCCTACCTGAACGGGGAGTGTGTGCGTCTGGACGGCGCTTTACGAATGCAACCGAAATAGAAAGTGCGTCTCTATCGCCGCTCGAACACGGCCAAGAGATAGTGGCGCCATGGATGTGCATGCACAAAAACCCGTTCCGCGCCCAGTCCGGCGGCAAGGGCGTCGGTCCAGGGGGATTCCGGCCCGCTCCGCGTCCGTACCCTCACATAGCGCTCCCTGAACCCATCATGTTGATAGATCCTGCGCCCGTGCGGTAGCAAAGGTGTCACCTCTTCGGCGGAAGGATGATGCTCGTCTCCCCAAATCGGCCCGGTGAAAACAAGAACGACATAGGCCGGATCACGCTCGATCACGTAGGCTGGATCGTACCATTTGTCGAGCGAGCCTCCGGGGCTCCTTGCGATCTCGGCATCGGTCAATCCCGCCAGATCGAGCAGCGCTAGCTCCATTCGTTCATAGCCTACGAGCCCTACGTCCATCAGGGCGATCGTGTCACCGGCTTCGGTCTGCTCGCCCAGCCAATCGGCGAGCACGGCATGCCCGGTGGCGTAGCCACGAGCTCGCACTGACGCGTACTCGCGCAGCCGATCGCCCTCCATGCGTTGCGTAATCCACGCCCCAGCGACAACAACCCCGGCCGCCATGTAATGAAGCACGGGCGACGACGCCTTCGCGCGAAACAAGCGAACGATCGAGTGGACGCAGCTCATCAAACCAACCGCGACCGCCACTGCCAATAGTGGCAAGTACGGAACAACAAGCCGCGCTCCCGGCATCCAGTCGGAGCCCAGAAGCAAGGGAAGCAGCCCCCCCATGAGGCCAACGACCAGCGAAGGAACGACCCTTCTGGCCGCGGGCCGCGACAGAACAAGCCCCAGAAGCCCGATCCCCATTCCCACGAAACCGAGCTGAGGCGGTATAAGTCCCGCCAACACGTAGTCTCGCGCGGAGATGCCCCAGAAGCCGCCTGACTTGGCGTGAAATGTGTTGGGAAGCAGCGTGCCATCATAATAGAGGTAGCGACACAGCACACTCAGGATCACCGCCGCGGCCACCAGAGCTATGTCTAGCGATGGAGTTCTCTTACACCGCCGCGATGGCGGCGAAACTCCAACTGGAACATCCAGAAGATCCTCGTGGCGATACGCGCATTCCACGAATCCAGCGCAGATGCACAGGCATAGCGCCATCATCCCGCCCTCGGGGCGCAGAAGTGCCGCTGCCGCCAGCGCGACGCCCGCCCCCGCCCAGCGCCCCTTGCTCTCTGCGCGGAGCAGCAAGAGCGCACCCAGCGCGAGACAAGCCGCATAGGGCGCCGTCTCCAATCCGTTCACACTGTGCATCGCCAGCGCGGGGCAAACCACAAGAAGCCCGCCGGCCGCGGCGCCCGCGCTACGCGCGGCGGGCGCTCCCCAGCCAGCAAGCAAACCGGCGGCCCGAGCGATCCGGGCGGTGCATACAACGAGCGCGGCCCCCGCGATCAGATCCACGATCTGAGCGAGCGCCGGCAGATGATCATGCCCCGCGATTCGATGGAGCACGGCCGCGACCGCTACCCAGAGGGGGCTCGAGTACCCCTCGACCAGCTCTCCGGGATTGAAGACCGGGCCCTCTCCCGACGCCCACATTGCCGCGTAGCGGTAGAGGATGAACGCGTCATCGACTCGATACTCCAGAAAGAGCATCGCGTGGAAGAGAAAGGCGAAAACCAGGAGCAGATCGACGGCGAGATCGTAGTGCTTCGTGGAGCTGGCCCGCATGATGCCCGCATAGTAGCTGGAACCGGCTCTCAAGGCCGACTTCGAGATGGTCGATCGATAGGGGCAAGTGCCTCCCCCCCGATCACGAGGAAAGCGAATCATGAGCGCGTCGTTATCGTCCACCCTTCCCTTCGTCCTCTTGGCAAGTGCGTGTTCCGGCTCGCTCGCTGGCGCCCAGCTCGGCTTCGATCCGGCGGACTACTCCTCCGCCCTCACCCTCACGGTCACCGCGGGGGGGGATCCCATCCCATTGGCGTTCCCGGTGATGCTCCCGCTCGACAGCACTCGCCCGATCGACCGCGGCGAACTCTCCGAAGATGGCCGAGATTTGCGCCTCGTCTTCCACGTGGCCGGAGAGGAGGCGATCGAGTTGGACCGCTTCCTCAGGCACATGAACACCGACAGCACGGAGATCTGGTTCCCGACCCAGGCGCCGATCTCGCCCCTCGCCTGCGACGCGCGCTACTTGCTCTACTACGGCAACCCGGATGAATCGAGCGAGGCCCCGTCCGATCCGAACGACGTTTTCGTTCCTCACATGGACGATCACACGGTTGCGCTCTTCCACTACGAGAACGGTGAAGGGCTCATCGTGACCGACCATTCGGGAAAGGGACACCACGCGGCCGCCGGCCCGGAGCACTCGCCGCCGAGTTGGAGCCATGGTCGCTTCGGCGGAGGGATGGACTTCGGTCACCGGAGCATCAACAACTACGCCGACATCCCCGACGCCCCGGACTTGCGACTCGCCGAGGGAACCTACGAGACATGGGTGCTCACGAACACGCTCGGTCCCACGCAGGGTTTCATGAGCAAGGACCATGTGGGCTTCACGACGGGAGGCCACATGACGATGTCATGGGACTCCGGCCTCGACAAGCTCCGGGTACGGCTGCAAAGCGGGAGCCAGCACTACTACGTCTACAACACCTGTGAGGCCATTCCCGACAAGTGGTATCACGTGGCGTTCACCTTCGGTCCGGCCGGCATGCACCTCTATATCGACAACGAGCTGCAGGATTGGAACGCCTACACGGGCGGCATGGAGACCAACGACAACACTCTCGCACTCGGGGCGGCGACCTCACACAGCCCGAGCCCGCCACATGATCTGTTCATGGACGGTCTATTGGATGGAACGCGCATCTCAAACGTCCAACGCGATTTCTTCCCCTACGCAGGTGTCCGCGACGATCCGCTCGTCACCGCGGAACCGGCCGACCTGCCGAAAGTGCTGCTTGAATGCTGTGGTCTCGTGGCCTGCGAAGGGGGCACCTTCGTCTACCGTGTTCACGCCGACAATCCCACCGACCGAGAGCTGGAGCTGAAAGTGCGCATCATCACGGGGCCCGGCATTCCCGGGCCGATCGACCTCTTCTCTTCTCCGATCGAGAGTGTGCTCGATATTGAGCGGGAGTATCGGTTTACCAACGATCTGCCGAACGAATGCCCGGTAGTGGTCAAGATCGGCGCCGGACTGATCGACGAATACGGCGACATCGTGGCCTCGGACATCGGCCGGATCGAGCTCATTCCGGCGGAAACACAGTAGTCTCATCTAGTTCGATCGCCCCGCGATAGACCTCTTCGACAGGACCGGTGAGGCGGACACCTGAGAAGACCCCATCCTCCACCGAAAACGTCACCTCCACCGCCTCGCCGCCCGAATTGAGAACCGAGACGGGGGACTGGACCCCCCACGTGTGAGCTGCCGCCAGCGCCACAGCGACCGCCCCGGTTCCACACGAGCGTGTTTCCGCTTCAACACCTCGCTCCCAAGAACGCATGACGAGCCGGCCGCCGGAGCGATGCGCAAGATCGAAATTGGCCCCCTCCGATCTCCATAGCTCATGGCCTCTCACGAGGGGAGCCAGCTCTTCGAAGCGCCACTGCGCGGAGCTCTCCGCGAGCGCCACCGCGTGCGGCACTCCCGTGTCGAGCCAGAGCAGATCGACCGGCCCCTGGGGTGTGTCGATCCTGTGCGAGATGGGCCCGCGCGGCTCCGGCATCGCGATGCGAACCCGATCCGCGAGTAGCTCCGCGGCGACCGCGCCACTGCCGGTTCGCAAGATCGATCGCTCTCCGCTGAGCCCCGCATCGCGCGCGAAACGGGCGGCGCAGCAGGCTCCATTCGCACAGAGCTGCGCGGGCGACCCATCGGCATTCCAGTACCGCAGCGCGATCTCCTCATCTTCGTCGACCCGCACCAGCAGCAGCCCATCCGCGCCCACCGAAAAGCGCCGGCGGCAAAGAAACGCGGTCAGCCCCGCTCCCCGCGACCACCACCGGCCTCGCGGGTCGTGGATCACGATGAAGTCGTTCCCAGCGGCCGCCATCTTCGCGAAGTCGATCCGCGGGCTCAAAAACGAAGCTCCAGATCGTCGATCCCCTCGCCCGGAGCCAGCTCGACTTCGACCATCGTAACCGGCTCTCCCCCCTCTCCCGTCCGAGGATCCGCGCCGTCCCATTTCCCATTTTCATTCCGATCGACGAAGGCCGCCACCGTGAAGGTCCCCGGCGACAAGCGATCGAGGCGGAACCCGCCTTCCGAATCGCATCGACTCCGCCTCACCGCGCGCGATTCGCTCGAAGCGACAACCCACATAGCCCCAGCGGCCAAGGTCGTCCCCCCGACCGTCCCGGCCAGAGACGCCGCGTCGGCAAGCGCGGGCAAGCGACAGGTCAGCTCGAACTCCGCGCGATTCCCCGCCAGATCGGCCAGGGAGCTTCCCGCGACGATCGAGCCGTCGAGTGCGACCGTGTCGGGCAGAGCAAAAGAGAGCGCGAGAATCGCTGGATCGATCCAGCGGGCCGAGGATGGAGATCGATGCGCGAGAGCGGAATCGGCCGGCACGAAACGCGAGAGAGAGTCGAACGTCGCCACCAGAGCCTCCGGCCCGACAGGCTCGGTGAGGAGCAGAAAGATCTCTCCGCTCATCGGAGCGACGCCGCCCGTGCTGTCGAGCGTCGACGCCACCAGATCGGGGGCTCGTTGGTCGCCGCGAGACGAGCCCATGAGCTCTATGCCGGACGGCTCCGTGCGCGAGGGAAACCCGTCTTCGAGCCCTTCGAGCCGCACTTCGACGAACTCTGTGCCGAGCGAATCGACCTCGATGTAGATACGATCTCCCGCCGGCACCACCCGCCCGAGGATCGGTTCCCCGTCGATCGTGACCGCCAGATCGGCATCGACCGGAACGGGCCGATCGATCCGCAGCTCGACCAGGCGGGCGTGAAGAGCCTGCCCGTCGACGATCTCCGACGCCCATTCGAGAGGGGGAGCGAGCACCAGCAGCAGATCCGCCGAGTCACCGGTGGCGACCGCTTGCCAGTGCGCGGCCGTCGGCTCACGCCCCGGCTCGATCCGGCCATTGTCGTTTCCATCGTCGTGGGCCACGACCCGCCAGCGCCCCGCCGGCAGATGACCCAGCTCCCATCGCCCTTCGGAGTCCGCACGAACCCGGTACGATGGCTCGATCCAGTGGAGCGGCGTCTCGGCGAGCTCAAAGCCATCGACGTTGAAAAGCGCCACGCTCGCCCGGGTCGCGGGACGCCCATCGCCGATCCCCTCGACCACCCGTCCCCGCAGGCGCCCAGTCTCGATCCGATCCGAGGTGCTAATCGCCCAGTGGATCGGCTCGATCAGCGGGACACCGTGCTCATCGCTCAAGATATCCGAGAAGCCGAGCTCGTAGGTGCGATCGGCGTCCAGTCGGGTCTTCACGCGCACTCTCCGCCCCCGGGTCTCGACTACAACATCGCCAAGATTCGGCAGAATCTCGAAG
>CAZFNT010000053.1:10936-13309 GCA_964520315.1 uncultured Gemmatimonadota bacterium | reverse complement strand
CGGCGCTCTCTTCGTCGGACAGCCAGGGCAGCGCATCCGGCTCGATCTCGAACTCGGTCCAAAGAGAAGTCTCGGGGGAGAGCTCGTCGCCGCAGGGTGGAATCTGAATCCCGGCGGCGGCGCGCACGACGGTGAGCAGCAGAAGGAACGCGAGTGACGAGCTTCGAATGGGCGGGCGCACGGCGAATCCTGAGATGAGGTGTATTGGGACAGGTCGACGTCGGTGCCCCGCATAAGTGGTGCCAGCTATGAATCCGTTGCACCGCAACGTGTTTCGCTCACCGCGCAGGGCGCGTGAGGGGTCAATCCGAGGCTCACTGGCTCAGAATCGGACCCGCTCGCGCCACCCTTGCCTAACGACCCGCGCAAAGAACAGGGGATTGCCAACCAGGTACCGGCGCCAGAGCCGAGCGGGTTCGACGAGAAGCCTCGCGGCCCACTCCATGTGGTGATCGAGCATCCACCGCGGACCGCGGCGCACCTCACCCGTGACGAAGTCGAAGAGCGCCCCGACACCCCACACCACCGGCGCCCCAATCCGGTCTCGGTTGTCACGAATCCAGCGCTCTTGCAGCGGTGTTCCCATTCCCACGAGCACGATGTCCGGCTGAGCGCGCTCCATATCGTCGAGAGCGGACTCGTTCGCGGCGGGATCCTCCGACAGGTAGCCGTGGTGTGTTCCCACGACCCGCAGTCCCGGGTGATCCCCTTCGAGGATCGTCTTCGCGCGCTCTGAGACACCCGGGCGGCCCGCCGCGAAGTACAGACGGGTTCCCTCCGAGGCCGCCCGCGCGCAGAGGTCGTGGATCCAATCGGCCCCGGTCATCCTTCGGGGGAGCCATCGCCCAAGAAGCGCGGCCGCCAGGCGAACACCCGCCCCATCGACGTAGACCAGGTCGGCCCGATTGATGATCCGCCGCAGCTCGCCGTCCCCATAGCCCTGATCGAGCACGTGCACGTTGGCATAGAGCACTACCCTCTTTCGCCCCCCGTCGACGACGAAGGCCTGGACGCGATCGAGAAGTTCGGTCAGCGGGAAGGGATCGACGCCGACTCCGAGCACGTCGACTCGCTCGGAATGGAGCGGCATCTCCGAGCGCGAGGGTCGGCGTCGATCGAGCTCCTCGCGGTAGAACCCAGCATAGCTCCCGATCATCACCTTCGTCGTGAAGCGCTCGAGGACCCGCGCGCGACCCGCGGCGCCGTATTCCCTAGCTCGCTCCGGCTCGGCCAGCAGATCGGCGACCCGCTCGGCCAACGCTTGCGGATCGCGCACGCCGACCAGACGCCCGGTCACCCCTTCCTCGACGATCTCCGACACACCGCTCACGTCGGTGGCCACCACCGCTTTGCCGAGACACATCGCTTCCAGCAGCGATAGTGGAAAGGTCTCGACGACCGGATCGGAGCAGAGTACCGCCACATCGAAAAGGGGCAAAACCCGCTCGACGTCGGTTCGGAAACCGGTGAAGTGAACATGTGATCCAAGGCCCATCTCCGACACTTTGGCTTCGAGGCGCTCCCGCTCCGGTCCATCGCCAACGATCAAAATGTGAGCTTTGGGAATACGCTCGAGAATCCGCGGTGCCGCGTCCAGCAACACTTCGTGGGCTTTCTCCGGCCGGAGTACGGCGGTGATGCCAACCACCGGCGCCCCCTCTGGGATTCCCCATTCGCTCTTGGACGTCGCCTCGATCACGTCGGGGTCGAATCGATCCGGATCGATCCCGTTGTAGATCACGCGAGATCGCTTGGAGTGAAACCCACGTTCCCCCTCGTAAAAGCGTCGCTGGGCATCCGCCACGTAGATGAAACGATGGCAAAGCCGCTGCAACAACATCAAAACACGGTTCTTGAGAGCAGTGTCGCCCATCTCCCCTGTGGCGTGCTCGGCGCTGACTACCACCGGCGTGCGAGCTATCTTCGCCGCCAACCAACCGATCACTTTCGTGTTGAACTCGTAGGTCTGGACGATGTCGACTTTTTCACGCCGCAGAATGCGTGCGACGGTCCAGATCGCCTTGATGGCCCGCAGGTCGTAGTAGGGACGCAAGTTGAAGAAACGGGCGGGGATGCCCGCATCGAGCAGCTCGTCGTAGAATGGGCCGACCTCGCGGAAGCAACAAACCAAAGGTCGGAAACGCCTGCGATCGAGACGAGTGGCGAGATCGACGAGTTGGCGCTCCGCTCCCCCAATCCGCATGTTGCAGGGCAGAAAAAGAATGGTGATCCGGTCGGGATCGGGTCGGCCCCATCGGTCGATGGTGGAGTCGCGCAGCCGGGGCTCCATCTCGTGAGCAAACGCTTCAAGCTCTATCGCGTCGGCTGGGCCCGTCGGCTGCCGCCCCCCGCTCGCCAGCATGGTGGCCACTT
>CAZFNT010000053.1:9477-10926 GCA_964520315.1 uncultured Gemmatimonadota bacterium | reverse complement strand
CACACGTTCGCCTTTGCCTCGGCGATTCGTCGCGCCCTAAGCCCCTCGGCGCCCGGACCCGATTCTCGAAGCGACTCTTCGAGAGCCTCGATGAAGCTCGAATGGTCGCCCGCGACTCGCACCAAAGGCTCCAGATCTCGGAGCGCCGGAATCTCCGTCGAGACCGACGGAATCCCCGCGGCGAAGTACTCATAGGTCTTCGTCGGAAACATGTAGTGCACGAACTCCGCGCGGCGGAAAGGGATCAGCCCGACATCGAATCCGGCGAGATAGCCCGCCAGCTCGTTCGACTTCCGCCCCCCGAGAAGGTGAAGATTCGGCTGAGATTTCGCGGTTTCCGGTACGGGCTCCCGTTCCGGACCGATCAGAACCAAGTTCCAGTCGGGATGCGCTCCGCAGATCGCCACGAGTAGCTCGTAGTCGATCCGCGAGTCGATCGCGCCGATGTAGCCGATCCGCGGCGGTTGGATAGAAGTGAGATCGTCGGCCACCGGTGGGCTCTCGTCTCCGGACATCCGATCGACCACATCCGAGTCGACGGCGCTCGGCAGATAGACCAGATCGGAGCGGATCGAGCTCAGATCCTCTTCGAGTGTTCGCGCGGTCACGAAGACCAGGTCGGATCGTCTGATCATCGACGATTCCATCGGATCGAGAAGCCTTCGCTTGTCTTGCCGCGGCTCGAAGACGGCGATGCGATCGTTGCAATCGAAGATCACCGCGCGCGGCGAAAGGAAGTCCTCGCCGGCAAGGTAGAAAGGGTGGTACGACCAGACGATCGGCCGGCGAAACCCCAGTCGCCGCACAACTCTCGCCATGCTCTTGCGGAGCAAAAAGTGGTTCCAGGCGTCGTTCGCTCTGTGAATGCCGGTCTGGAAGAGAAGCGGTGGTGGAGTCCACACGTAGAGATCGGGAGCTACTCGCCGGACTCCACTTCTCCAGCGCCGCAGATCGTCGCGGATCTGGCCGGCCCGCTCAGGGTGCAGCTTGATCGTGGAGAGCGCGTAGGGTCGCTCGCAGAAGAGCACACGATTGCCGGTAGCGGCGAGATGATGGGCGGTCTTGTGCATAATGAGCTGCACTCCGTCCCACCAGATCCAGCTAGGTATGACGACGTCGAAACCGCTGAGCGTGTGTTGATCCGAAGACGACGATGTTTCGGTCGGCCCGGAGCAGGTGCGACTACCACCCATATACGCTTTCCCTCTTCGCTTCCAGAATGCGGCCCACGGCTTCCTTTCCCATCTGGACCGAATGATCCATATTGCCGACCTCGTATTTCCAGCCCCCGAATCGCCCTCGCGACAGTATGTCTTTCGATTCCAGCCAGCCTTGAACGACACGTAATCGTTCATCGCGGCCTAGAAATGGGACTGGATAGGTGTGATCTCGCCGAATCACGTAAGTGGAAACGACCGCGTCTAGATCCGACTGCGAGATCAACCGCGT
>CAZFNT010000053.1:0-9467 GCA_964520315.1 uncultured Gemmatimonadota bacterium | reverse complement strand
GACGAGCCCCTGAAGTGTCTGCTCAACCGCCTCGTCGCGCCCAACCGGCTTGTACTTCGATTCACTGATCTCGCAGAGAAGAGAGTAGTGGTTTTCGTCGGGCGCGATCATCGGGGAGTAATTCGACAGGTAGGTGACGCGATAGAAAGGGCAGTTGCTCTCGGGAAAATACATCCAGTTCTTGTCGGATGGGCAAGGCTGCCGGAGCCCAACACCGACGATCCAGCCGCCGGCAAACACCATTTCGCTCGCGGCCTCGCGAACGGCATCCGGAACACCATCGATCATCGGTACGAAGAGGTCCAGCGGGGCTCCACTCACCAACACATCGTAGTGATCCTCTTCACCTGTATCGAACCGGAGCAGCTTCGCTTCGGGATCGATCGAGATCAGTTTCCGCTCGAGCTTCAAGTAGGTGCCCAAGCGCTCCTTCATCGGCGAGAAGAGACCCCCTGTTCCACCGCGAAGAGGGAAGTCGAAGGTCGAGTTCGGCCCCCAGTTCGCGTCTTTCTTGGCTCCGACGATATTGGCCAGGACCATCTTCATATCGACGACACTGACTCGCTCGGCGATCCAACCGGAGTCCATGAGCTCAGCCGGTGTGGCCCACACCTTGAAGTTGTACGGAACCATGAAGTACTTGGCGATCCCCTCGCCGAAACGATGCAAGATCCATTCGTGGAAATTGGTGTACGAGGGGTGCTTCGTCTCGGCTTCGTGAAGACCGAGCACACACTCGAGAACGACGTCTTTCTCCAGGAAATGGAAGTTGTTCTGAAAGGGGTAAGGGACGAAACGATCCTGAATCCAAACCCACGATTGGCGGCCATGCGAAACCGTCTCCGGCACCATCTCGGCCATGAAGGCGTCGAAGAACTCGTAATGGCTGAAGATCACGTGGCCGCCGATATCCCATGTGAACCCGCTGTCGTCGATGAAGCTGGCGGCGAGTCCTCCGACGTAAGGGTTCTTGTCGTAGACGGCGAAATCCCGGTAGCCGAGCTGCTGCAGGCGGCGGGCCGCTCCCAGACCCAAGGGGCCGGCGCCGAGGATCACGATGCGCTTCATTCCATCTCCGTTGTGGGCCCGGTTGGCCGCCACGGGCGGCTCAGCCTCTGCCGCCGATCGCGGCTCGAGCGTGGCCGGCGAGCTTGCCCAATAGCGCACGATCACTGTCGGCGATCACGCGGAATCGGAATAGACCATAGTAGTAAGCGGCGCCCCCGGCCGCGACCGCCAAGGGAGGAGCGTGGAGCCCATGGAATATCGCGAGCGCCACCGCGAGCGCGACCAGCACCGGGAGGGCAAGGGAGCGTGGGATCGAGAAGAGCGCCGAGCGCCCGAACTCCTGTGACAGGATGCGGAACTTGATCGTCATCATCACGACTGTAGAAACCAGGGTCGCCGCGGCGGCGCCGTAGAGAGACCATTCGGGGATCAGCAGCCAGTTCAGGCCAACGTTGATCGCCACGACGAGAAAGCCGTAGAAGGTGAAGCTCAGGAGCCGCTTCGAGTTGAGCAGTATCGGGAGCATGATCGCGTTGTAGGCGTAGAGAGAGTAGGCAAAAGAGAGGATCATAACCGGAACGGTGGCCAGGTCAAACTCCGCCCCGAAGAGCAAGTGGACCACCCAGCGGGCGCCGAAGGGGGCAAGTAGCACGAGGGGAACGCCGTACACGAGGGTCAGCAGGCGGCAACCCCTCGCGTATGCCGCCCGCACTCTCTCCGTCCCTTGGACCATCGCGGCCGAGACGGTCGGAAGAAGCGCCCCGCGCACAGCCATGATCACGATCGCCGCCGCCTCGAAGACCTTGTACGCAGCTCCATAGCAGCCCGTCGCTACCAGCTCGGAGACTCCTTCGGGGGCCAGGCGCGTTCCTCCGGCGATCTTCGAGAGCATCAGGATGTCGATCTTGCCGTGGGCGATCATCATGACGATGAGCAATCCGAGGGGGAGAGCTTCCCGCAGAAGGCTCTTGGCCAGATCGCGATCCAAGGCGAAGCGGTGCCCCACATACTCGCGGCGAACAAACCACATACTGAGGATCGCGACCAGGACATGCGCAAAGGCGATGGCCACGAAGACGTAGAGCAGCCCGCCCCCGAGGACGAGCGCAAGCCCACCGCCGATCACGCTGATGCCGCTGAAGATGCTCCCGAGGATCGCGGGGATCTTCAGTCGCTCGTGAGCCGCGAAGAGCGATTGCGCGCTGTCGCTGATGACGACCGTAAAGATGCTGATCGCCATCACGCCCATGTAGAGACGGATCTCGACACCGAAGGGGGAGGCGATGAGGAAGAGGATCAGCAGCCCGGCAGAGATCGTCGCGAGGATGAACCGGAGCGTGAAGACATTGATGAAGATCTCTTCGAAGCGGGCGCGGTCTTTCGCTATCTCGCGCACCGAGGTCTGGGCGAGCCCGAAGCTCGAAAAGAAAGTGAAGTAGAAGAAGAGAGCCTGGACGACACCGAACTTCCCCATCTCACTCGGTCCCAGCAGACGCGAAGCGCCGATGAAGAATAGACCGTTGACCAACTTCGACCAGACGTGCGCGGCCAGATTCCACGTGGCGTTTTGGGCGGCTCGCGCGAGTACACTCATGATTCGGAGGGGACCAATCGGATCATCGTCATGCTTGTCGGCCGATTCCCCGGCCGGGTTTCGCCGCGCCCGAAAAAAAATCGCCGCGGGTCGCGAGTTCGTATCGGAAAGAGTTGACAATATGCCACAAAGGGAGAAACTGATAGTTGGCGGTGGCGTCTCGAGGCACGCGAGGGAAACGTATGCACTATTTGGCAGGAGCTGAGCGATGCGCAGGCGAGGCCGCCCACCCGTCACGCCCTTGACCGACATGGGAAGGCTCATACGAACGGCTCGGATAGCGAGGGGATGGACTCAAGCGGATCTCGCCCTTCAGATCGGGTGCTCGATCCCCGCCGTGGCCGGTTGGGAATCGGGCCGGCGCTTGAGAGTCGATCCGGTCTATGCCCTCTCGATGAGCCGTGTGATGCCCGAGCTCAACTACATGGACTTGGTGCAGAAGTCGGAGCGCCACTGCGAAAGACCGGGCAAGCCGAAGCTCGATCACGTGCGCGAAAAGCTGGTTTCGCTGCCGCGGGGGTTGCTCACAGCGGCTAGGGCCGTTGTCAACCGCCACGCCAGCGCCGGCAGAGCCGAAGCGGTCATGGCCGAACTCGCACCGAAAGAGATCGGCGACCAGCGACCGCCCGGCGAAGTGGAGAAGTACCTGGCGCAAGCGCTGATCAGCGAGAAGGCCCGCCGCGTCCCGCGCCCCGAGGTCGTGGAGTTCCTCGAAGACGAGGGCCGGCACGCGCGCCAGGCGGTCGACGAACCGCTGGACTTGATCCGCGAGGGTGACAACGAATCGGCCAGAGAACTGCTTCTCGCCGAGATCGAGAAGATCTACGAAGACGCACTCCCAAGGCGCCGCTGGCTGCTCGCGCACGCGCTCCTGGCCTTGGGAGACGTGGACGGCGCCTTCGCCAACCTCAGACGCGCATCGGGAACGTTCGCACCTGGCGTGAGGGCACTTCTGGAAAGTCTGCGGACCTCGAGCGGTTGATCGACGAGCTCAGAAGAAGCGCGTCAATCGGTGCTCCTTCATCAACTCTTCCAGCTCGCCCAGATCGCATGAGATCCGCGACTGGATACGCCGGCGATCCCGCAGCAGCTCCGGCAGCCGGCGTAACGCATCGATCCGCCCCAGGACCGCGCTCTTGCGATGAGGCGTCAAGAACACCGAAAGAGCGAAGACCATGAGCGCCCTGTGCCAGTGCCGAAGCAAGAGCCGAGCCGGATAGTCTTTCACGAAGGTCATGACACCATTTCGCTGAGTGCGTCGAATGAACGCGGGCGATCCCGGATCCGACGAGTACGACCCCTCGTGACGAGCCACCGCTCCCGCCACGTAGCGAGCCCGCCAACCACAAAGCCTCAACCGGAAACCGAGGTCGGTGTCTTCGCCGTGAGCGAAGTAACGGTTGTCGAAGTAACCCCAGGGCTCCTTCACCCCCTCCAGCGCCTCTCGGCGAAAGAGCGCCGCAGCGGTGCAAACCGAGAACACATCGCGATCATGGGCGAAGGCCGGATCATCGGCCGCCGCGTTCTGCCCAACGTTGAATGGATACCCCCCGACTGTGTAGGTGTCTCCCGCCGCGTAGATCCGATCCGGCTGATCGGCCCAGACGAGCTTCGACCCGGTCATCCCCACGTCTGGTTCGGCATCCATCACGGCGACCATCCGCTCCAACCACTCCGGATCCGCGACCACGTCGTTTGAAAAGAACGCGATGAACTCCGCATTCGACGCTTCTATACCGAAATTGGTCGCTGGCGCGAACCCCAGATTCTCGGGCAGCTCGATCAATCGCACATCTGGGTAAACCCCCTTCAAGTGTTCCACCGAACCATCCGTCGACCCGTTTTCCACAACGATGATCTCGAAATCGCGAAAAGTCTGTTCCCGCAGTGAGGGAATACAGTAGTCGAGCAGGTCCTTCTTGTTCCAATGCGGTATGACGAAGCTGACTCTGGTGGGCGCCCCCGACCGACGCTCGCTACACATTCTACTATCCAAAGTAGCCCAGCGACTTCAACCGTTCCTTCACCAGTTCGTCCTCTTCCTCTGAATAGATCTGGTCACCGACGGTCGCCTTCTCACCCTCCGCCGCGCTCTTCCGAATCTCTCTCGTCCGGAGCAGCTCCGGATCGACCGCATCTCGCAACACATCTCCGTCCACATCGTCGGGGATCGCCTCGTCGAGAAGATAAAGAATAGTTGGATAGACGTCGATGATCCGAGCATCGCCGAAGCGTTCTCCGTTCCCGGCGCAACCGCGCCCGGCCATGATGAAAATACCATCGTCTCTGTGCTGCCCGGACTCACCTTCTTGCTGCCCGCCCTCGAATCTGGGATCGGCGGTGGATCGAAAGATCTCCTTGGTACCTTGCGTAACGCCCGGCATGTAGGAATGCTCGCGCATCGTGACGATCAGATCGGGGGCGGATTCCACATGAGGACCCTGGTAGAGCTCTTCTCTGCGGTGGACCGAGTCGACGACCGCCAGGCCGTCTTCCGGATCGATGAGCTCACTCAGCTTCGCGATGATCTCCTCTCGAAGAGCCTCGTACTCCGCACCTGGCTGCACTATTCCGTTGGGCTCTCGGCCCGCCAGGTTGATGAAGATCCCTTCTTCGGAGCCAACGAAGTTATTGTATGCCTTGGTCTTCGACCAGTCCACCATCATAAATGGCGGCAGAGCACTCGCCTTGAAGAAAGGCACACGGAAGCGGCGCAGCTTCTCGGTGATAGCGTGTCTGATCCCCAGACGATTCAGAACGCCGCCCAAGCTCACCGGCCGCGGCGCGGGACGCAAGCGGCGAAGCCAGTACGGCTTTCTGTAGGCAAGAAAACCCTGCTCTTCGAGCCAGCGATTCAGATACACATTTTTCCGCTTCGGCCCGAACCCATGATCAGAGACAAGCACAACCATGTCTTTCGACAGATCGATATCCTCGAGCATCATCGCGACTTCGCGGTCGATCCGCTCGTAGATCTGCGGAATCACGTCGCGCATCTTGGCTCCCCGCTCGGTCTTCGATGCAGGGTGTTCCGCATCCCAGTACTTCCAGAAAAAGTGTTGGATCCGATCGGTGATCGTCCATGTAACCATGAACAGATCCCAGTCCGGATCTCGGTTCATCAGATAGCGCCCGATTCGCGTGCGGATCTCCATCGTTTTGACCGAAGCTCGCAGAAACTCCAGCTCTCTTCCGGTTCCGGAATACTGCATCAGGTCCATCTCGACCGGAATACGCCCCAAATTGGCCATCAGCTCGGTGTGGAGATGCGGAGGATGGGTGAGCGCCGCCTCGGCACTTGGCGTCAGCAAGCCCGCGACCATCGTTCCGTTGATCTCCGGCGGCGGGTAGGTGACGGGAAGATTGACCGACCCCACGCGGTATCCACGCTGCGACAGCGTTTCCCACATCGTCGGTGTCTTGATGCACCTGTAGTTGATCAATGGCCGCAGCACCTGGCCCGGATTCGACACCCAAAACGCGTACACGCCGGTCTTCCCCGGGTTCTTGCCCGTCATGAAGGCGGGCCACGCAACGGAGCTTTGACATGGCTGCGTCGAGCGCAAAAGCGCGCTCACCCCTTTCCCCATTAGCTTGGCCAGATTGGGAAGACGGCCCTCTTCGATCAACGGATCGATAACATCGAAAGTGGCGCCATCGATACCGAGGATCAACACTCGGCTCCGCTCGCTTTGATCGGGCTCGCTCATCGAATCGATCTCTCATCGGCGGGAGAAGGCCGAGCGCCGAGCGCGGAACGTTGCACTCGAAAATCGTTGGCCAAGAAGACCATGATGACGAGAACAACCGTCAATCCGGCGCAAATGACCGAGAGCCTGCGCAGGCCGCTCGGCGTGCTGTCGGGTGGAATGAAGGCATCTATCGCTACGTAGATCAGGACCGCCGCCACAGTGCTGAAGACGAAGCCGTTGAGGAGGGTCAAAAGCACCACGAACTGTACGGCGATGGCGGGCAGATCGAAGCGGGGAAAAACCTCGATGAACAGAAGATCCAGCAAGAGGAGCGCACCGAAAAAGAAAACCGAAACACCGGTCACGCCCGCGGACCACTCCGCCGGGCCGGAGAAAACATGGCGCAAGGCCGGCTTGCGGCCGATCCCGTAGCATGCGAGTCCCACCAGAGCGCCGACGAAATAAAGGGTGAGCGACAGCGGCACAAAAGGCGTTCCAATGCTCAAGAGCCGCCCGAATGCATCGTAGATGTAGTCACCCGAGATCAAGTTGAGAGCCGACAGGAGCACTGCGTCCAGCGCGCCGATCAGAACGAAGATCGGCAGTCTCTGCGCGTCGGTCTCTCGGTTCAGTGTCGACATTCCGCTTCGAGTGCCCGCCCTTGAATCAGCCAACATACCCCATCGCTCGCAGAGTCTCCGCGACGGCTTCGGCCTCGTCGCCACCATAGTCCTCTTTGCCGTCGTGGTCCGATTCGAGAGTCGGAGGACCGGTCTCTACGGAGTGCTCGGAGCTGAACTCCTCTGTGAAGAGATTCAGCATCACCTTCCCGTCCATATCCTCCGGCACGGGAACGCCGAGCAAGTGACAGACTGTGGGAGCTATGTCGATGAGCTCGTTGCGATCGGCCGAAGCGCCCGCGGCCACCCCCGGCCCGGCCGCCGCTAGAATGCCGTCCATTCGGTGCATCCCAGGCACCTTGTCGAGGGGCTCCGTCAGCACCTCGACGGCGAAGAGATTGGAATCGATGTGATAAGCGACGTCATCGACTTCGAACTGGATGTCCGGAGCGCGCTCGACCGCCTTTCCGTGCCAGAGCTCAGCGCGCTTGTGCGCCTTGGGAATGAATGGACGGCCGAGGTCGGGATCGTCGATCTTCTCGAGCTTGCGACAGATTTCATCGCACAACCCCTCATAGGCGGAACCTGGTTGCACGATCCCCTCGGGCTCCCGTCCGGTCAGGTTGATCAGAACGACCTCTTCGCCCCCTCCCCACGAGGTGTATGCCCGCGTGCGCGACCAGTCGACCAGCTCCCACGGAGGACGGTCGTATCGCCCAGGCACTGTCACGCGAATGCGATCGGTGACGCGGCGCTTACGAACCTCCCAGCCGCGCCTCCTCTTCTCGGCATCGGGCACGAGCACCAGGTACCCCTCGTCGATCAACCACTTCGCCACATGGAAATGCTTGCGCAACGGTCCCATTCCATGATCGGAGAGCAGAAGAACCGTAGTGTCGTCGTCGATCTTCGCCAGAAGCTCCCCGGTGAGACGGTCGAGCTGAGCGTATGTATCCTGCAGGATCCGGCCGAACTTCGCGACCAGCTCGGGAGACTCGGCGGCGAAAGCCTCGTCGAGGAAGCGGAAAGCGACATGGCCGATCCGGTCGGACGAAGTGAAGACCACCATGAAGAAGTCCCATGTATCTCGGTCCATGAGATACTGGGCGATCTCGCAACGCCGCTCCTGATCGCGCCAGATTTCGTTCAGAAGCTCCAGACGGTTCGGGTTGTAAGCAACACCGCCCTCCACATGGTCCATCGGCACCCACCCCACCCGCGACATCAGCTCGGTGTGCAAAGTCGGCGGCCAGGTGAAGCTGCTCTCGGGAGAAGGCGCCAGCATGCCGGTCACCATGGTGCCGTTCACCGGCCGGGGCGGATAGGTGACCGGAACGTTGATGACACCGATCTTCTTGTCGTGGCGCGAGAGCAGCGACCAGAGGGTCTCGGTCTCGATGCTGGTCGAGTTGATGAGGCGCCGTTCGTAGCTATCGGGCTTTCGCTCGACGAAATAGTAAACGCCGTGCTTGCCCGCCTGCTTCCCCGTCGCAAAGCTCGCCCAGGCGATCGAGGAGTTCGGGGGAACAGTGGACCGCAGATCGCATCGCACGCCCCGCTCCATGAGGCGCGCGAGATTCGGCAGCTTCCCCTGCTCGATCATCGGATCGACGATGTCGAAGGTGGCACCGTCCCACCCGACGACGAGCACCCGTTTGGGCTTGGGCGACGCTGGCATGGACCGACTCTCCTCGCTGATGTGGAATCCGCGCGGCATGCGCGGCACTGAATCGGTCAGATTACCAGAATCGCGGCAAGGTTCACGGCTTCGAGGCTCCTTTGAAAAACGCCACGGCCGCTCCTTGAGGATCGGCGGCCACGCAGAAGCGCCCAACATCGGGAATATCGGTCGGCGCGTGGTGGATCTGCCCGCCCAACTCCTCGATCCTAGCCGCCGTCACGTCCACATCGTCGACCTGCAAGTAGTGCACCCACATCGCCTGGGGCGGCCCTCCCGGCGGCGTCGACATCAGGCCCGCCACCTCGGTCTCGCCGAACTGGAACATCGTGTAAGTGCCCATATCGCCCATCGGGAACTGCTTATGCTTCCAGCCGAACACCTCTCCATAAAACGAAACGATCGCATCGGGATCGGGGCTGATCAGCTCGTTCCAGACGAAAGTGCCGGCGCCCGTGGCCAGATCGGCCCCGTCGTCGCCCCCCTCGTTGCGGTAGACCGCAAAGACCGCACCCTGCGGATCGCTCAGAAAAGCGAATCGGCCGACATCAGGAATATCGGTGGGCGGAACGAGATTCGTGCCACCCATTCGCGTAGCCCGCTCGACCGCCGCATCCACATCGTCGACGAAGACATAGCCGATCCAATGGGGTGGCCCCGGCTGCTCCGCCGGCTTGCTCGAAATCCCCCCGAGGGTCTTCTCGCCAACGGTGATCATCTTGTAGGGCTCCCCTTCGCCCATCGAGTGATCGCCGTAGGTCCAGCCAAGAAGCGCGGTGTAGAAATCGAGCGCGGCGTCTCGATCGGTGGTCATCAGATCGTGCCAAACAAAGTTACCTGTGAGGTTCATGAGGCTCTCCTATTTGAAACCGTAA
>CAZFNT010000052.1:5236-13510 GCA_964520315.1 uncultured Gemmatimonadota bacterium | reverse complement strand
CCTTGATCCGTCAACGCCGCCTGCTTTCGGCCGCGACAGGTGCGTCGATCATCGTGCTCGTCGCCTTCCTGGCTCGCGCGGACCCGCTCATGGCGACATTCGAGCAACGCTGCTTTCGCGACCCGATCGTTGCCAGTGAGACGAGCGAGTACCAGCACCTGGTCGTCACGCGGCGAGACGATCGTGTGCACCTCTACATCGACGGAAACTTGCAGTTCTCGTCGGTCGACGAAGGGATCTACCACGAGATGCTGGTGCATCTTCCGATGGTCATGGCGCGAGCGCGCCGGCGGGTCTTGATCCTCGGCGGAGGCGACGGCCTGGCCCTCAGAGAGGTGCTGCGCTACGGCGATGTCGAGCAGGTCCTCCTGGTCGATATCGACCCGCGTATGACCGAGCTGGCCGCGACGCAGCCCGATCTGATTCGCCTCAACGAGGGCGCGTTCCACGATGCGAGAGTGCGATCGCTGGAGGCAGAGGGGGTCGGAGCCGAAGGCACCACCGAAATCTGGAGCGAGGCGAATGAGCCCTTCGAACTCGGGGAGCGCACACCCGTGCGACTGGCGCGGGTGAGCGTCTTGAACCTCGACGCCGATCTCTTCCTTCGAGAAACCGAGGGGCTCTTCGATGTCGTGCTCATCGACTTCCCCGATCCCTCCACGGTCGAGACCGCCAAGCTCTACTCGCGCGGATTCTACAGAGCGGTCGCCGCCCACCTCGCCCCCGGAGCCACGATCGGTATACAGTCGACGAGCCCTTTTCACGCTCGCGAGGTCTTTCTCTGCATCGGTGAAACGCTCCGAGCCGCCGGCTTGAGCATCTTGCGATATCATCAGAATGTTCCCAGCTTCGGTGAGTGGGGGTGGCACTTGGCCTGGATTCCCGGCCCCGACGAGAAGTGCATGCGCGAGCGACTCGCACAGATCCGGCGGCTTCCGGTCGAGACCAGCTACGTCACCCCTGAGCTCTTGCGGGCGTCGATCGTCTTTGGCCGAGACCAATTGGTCACCGAGACCATCCGGCCGAACACCAAAATGCAGCCGGTCATCTTGGGCTACCACCGCCACGCCTGGAAGAGCATTTGATCGTGCTGGCGCTGCGTACCCGACTCTCCCGAATCGCGCGGAGCCCGCTCGGGCTCCTGGCCCTTGCTGTGTTGCTCCTGGCCACTCTCGGCTCGATCGGAATGTACAGTCTCGAGTCGGACCACGACATCAGCACGTGGCCGGACGCAATCTGGTACTCATTCGTGACCATGACCACGGTCGGTTACGGCGATATCTTCCCGAAAACGGGAATGGGCCGAACTCTGGGGGTCGTCATTATGATCCTCGGGGTTGGCGTATTGGGCATGTTCACGGGGAATGTCGCCAGCATGCTTGTGGAAAAAGCGATGAAAAAAGATGAAGGTTTGGATCAAATCGATGATGAGGATCACTATCTCGTATGCGGCTGGAACAGCCGAGCCGAGCAAGTGGTCGATGAGCTGGTCCACCGCCTACACGGCATCACGACCGTCGTAGTTGTCGCCGATCTCGAGCACACGCCGATTCACCACGACTCGGTGCGCTTCGTCCAAGGGGATTCGACCGACGAACGCGTGCTCAAAAAGGCCAACGTCGAGAAGGCCAGAGCAGCGCTCATACTCTCGGCCGACGTCAAGGGGAGCGCGGCCGACGCGTCAGCGGTCTTGACCGTATTGACGATCGAGAGCATCAACTCCGATGTCTACACATGCGTGGAGCTGCAAGACGAAACCAATGCGCAGCACTGCCGGCGCGCGAATGCTGACGAGATCTTGGTCAGCGGCCATATGACCTCGAAACTCTTGGCCAGCTCAATCCTCGATCCGGGAAGCGCGCAAGTTCTTTCCGAGCTGGCCACGGGAAGTGTCGGCAACAGTCTCTACCGAGTGGCAGTCGCTCCCGACCTCGAGGGAAGCGAATTCGACGAGGCGCTGACGGTGTTTCGCGATCGCCACGATGCGGTCTTGTTGGCCGTCCAGCATGAAGGCCGGCTGCTCATCAACCCTAAGTCACACACACTGGCCAACGGCGACCATGTCTTCGTGATCGCCGAACGGCACCCGCTATCATGAAAATCTATATCAGCGCCGACATCGAGGGAATCGCGGGCATCGCGCACCTGAGCGAGACCGACAAGACCCAGGCCGACTACGCGGAGTTCCGAACCCGCCTGACCAGACATGTGTCGGCGGCCTGCCAGGCCGCGGTCGAGGCGGGAGCGCACGAGATACTGGTAAACGATGCTCACGACACCGGGCGGAATATCGTCCACGACGATCTTCCCCACTGCGCCAGGCTCTTGCGCGGCTGGAGCGAACATCCGCTGATGATGGTGCAGGAACTCGACGAGAGCTTCGACGCGGTTGCCATGTTGGGCTACCACGCCAAAGCCGGGTCAGGGGCCAATCCCCTCTCCCACACACTCTCGAGCGCTCAAATCGACGAGATGCGAATCAATGGAAGACGGGTGGCGGAGTTTCACCTCTACGCCTTCGCGGCCGCGTCGCTCGGTGTGCCCGTCGTGTTCCTATCGGGCGATGAGGAGATCTGCCGCGATGCCCTCGAAGCCAACGAGAACATTGTGACCGTCCCCACGCTGGAGGGGATTGGCGCATCGGTCATCGGAAGACATCCCGCCATCGTTGAAGACGAAATCCGAGCGGGCATGAATCGGGCGCTTCACGGAGAGCTGGAGGCCTGTCGCCTAACGCTACCAGACCGATTCATGCTCGAGCTCCGCTACAAGAGCGCCGGCGCGGCGTACAAGGCATCGTTCTTCCCCGGCGCGGAACAAATCGATACGCGGCTCCTTCGATTCGAGACCGGTGAGTACTTCGAGCTGCTGCGCGCCGTCACTTTCATCGTGTAGCTCGACGCCTATCCCCCCGGGTAAAGCTCCCTCAAACACTCCTCGTCGGAATCGGCGAGCTCTTCGGTGGGTGCCGTGAGGTTCATGACCGACTCCGGATCGCTCGAATGCCCCAGACCCAACGCATGGCCAAGCTGATGGAGCGAGATGGCCAGGAGCGACAGGTCGCCCCCGCCGCAGTCCCACGCATCATCGATAGTGAACGCGACATCGGCCTCTCGCCCGGGCGGTCCGTAGACCCACACCTTGGCGATTTGGCCCACATCGAGCGCCTTGAACTTTAGATGTTGCACGCCGTCTCCAAAGAAGAGATGGCCTACGGCGCGATCTTCGAAGCCGCCGAATGCAAAAGAGAAGCTCGATCCGTCAACGGTGCTCCACGCGCGCGCCGCATCGGCGACCACGAGCAGCTCCGAGGCACCGGGGCAGGTCGGCGTCCCGTCGCGGTCGACCGTGAAGACCGCCGGAAGCTCGTCGCCCGAGTAGGGTGTGCCGAAGAGGCTACAATCACCGGCACCCGCGATCTCATTCTCGAGAGGGCAGATCCAGGCCGCCGAAGCAAATGTGGCGTGTAATCCGAGACAGATCAGCAGAAGACGCTTGCTGGGCATTGGGACCGCCTTTCCATGGTGTGTTAGCCAACCCTAACCTGTCCTCCTCGCCGCGACCTTCAGAACTCAGCGTCACATGGGAATCCTATTTCGCACCCGGACCCGCAAGCCCCTTTTTCGCGATCTTCGCCCAACTGTCGCGAAGCGAGACGGTGCGATTGAAGACCAGCGCTCCAGGTTTCGAGTCTACCGAGTCCACGCAGAAATAGCCCTGACGCTCGAATTGGTAGGGAAGCCCCGCGACCGCTTCCGTCAAACTCGGCTCGACCCGGGCGCCATGAATCGTCTCCACCGAGCCTGCATTCAGAGCATCGAGAAAACCATCGCCCAACGCGCCTGGATCCGGACAGGTGAAGAGCTGATCGTAGAGCCGAACCGTCGCTTCCGCCGCATGTCGCGCCGACACCCAATGGATCGTGCCCCTGACCTTACGCCCGTCCGGAGCATGCCCGCCCCGTGTCTGGGGATCGTAGACACATCGAAGCTCCACAACCTCGCCGGTCTCTTCGTCTTTCTCGAAGCCGACGCAACGGATGAAGTAGCCGTATCGCAGACGCACCTCTCTTCCCGGACCCAGGCGGAAGTACTTCTTGGGCGGCTCCTCCATGAAATCGCTTCGTTCGATGTACAGCTCCCGTGAGAAAGGAACCTTGCGGGTGCCGACGGTTTCATCTTCCGGATTATTGATCGCTTCGAGCTCTTCCTCTTCGCCCTCGGGGTAGTTCTCGATGACCAGCTTCAAGGGCCTCAGCACGGCATTTCGTCGCAACGCCGTGCGGTTCAGCTCTTCCCTGACGCAGAACTCGAGCTGGGCCAACTCGATCAGGCTCGCTTGTTTGCCGACACCGATCGTTGCGCAGAAAGTACGGATCGATGCAGGCGGAAAGCCACGCCTGCGCATTCCGGAGAGAGTGGGCATGCGTGGGTCGTCCCATCCCGACACATGCCCCTCGTTCACGAGTCGCAGTAGCTTGCGCTTGCTCAATATGGTGTTGCTCAGATTGAGAGGGGCGAACTCGATCTGTCGCGGGTGATGAACCCCCAGCGCATCGAGATACCAATCGTAGAGCGGTCGATGGTCTTCGAACTCGAGCGTGCAGGTGGAGTGAGTGATCTCCTCGATCGAATCGCTCTGACCGTGGGCCCAGTCGTAAGTCGGGTAGAGACACCAGTTATCGCCGCTGCGGTGATGACTCGCGTGCAGAACCCGATACATCACCGGATCCCTGAGATTCAGATTCCCCGACGCCATGTCGATCTTGGCGCGCAATGTGCGCGATCCGTCCTCGAACTCGCCGCGGCGCATCCTCTGGAAGAGATCCAGGTTCTCTTCCACCGAGCGATTCCGGAAAGGGCTGTCGAGTCCCGGCTCGGTCAGGGTTCCCCGATGGGCACGAATCTCCTCCGCGCTCAAGTCGCAGACAAAGGCCTTGCTCGCCCCGATGAGCTGCACGGCCCACTCGTAGAGCTGTTCGAAGTAGTCCGACGCGTAGTAGAGGCGGTCTCCCCAGTCGAAACCGAGCCACCGCACATCTTCGATGATCGCCTCGACGTACTTCGATTCCTCTTTGATCGGATTCGTGTCGTCGAAACGCAGATTCGTGAGGCCATCGTTCGACTCGGACAGCGAGAAACTCAGACAGATCGCCTTGGCGTGGCCGATATGAAGAAGGCCGTTCGGCTCGGGCGGAAAACGGGTATGGACCCGCCCGTCGAAGCGACGAGCGGCACAATCCTCCGCGACCGCGGTTTCGATGAAGTTGAGAGTCTCGCGCCTTTCGGGCACGCCTGTCGCCTCGGCCATGAGCGGGGTCCGGTAAGAGATGCGCTTCTTGCGAACTCCTACAGGGTAGAGCCTCTGCCCGCCCAGCGCTTGATCGCCGCGCGAAGATCTTCGATCGGGGTCGGCTTGGCGAGAAGATCGTCCATGCCCGCCTTGAAGCAACGCCGGCGATCTTCGCCCATGGCGCTCGCGCTCAGAGCCACGATCGGAATGCGCTCACCATTGGCCTCCAGCTCCCGTATGCGACACGTCGCCTCGAATCCGTCGACCCCCGGCATGTGGCAATCCATCAAGACCAGACCGTAGTCGCCGTCCGCGACCGCCCGTATCGCCCGATCACCCGAAGGGACCACGTCGCTGACGCAGCCGAGAACGGATAGCATCTTCCGTGTGACCGTCTGGTTGATCAGATTGTCTTCGGCGATGAGGATCCGCAGACCGCGAAGATCGGTCGCCTCGTCCGCCGAATCCGTACGGAAGGGCTCAGCCTCTCCGCGAGCTCCCCAGGAACGCTGTCGACCCCGATTTCGCCCCCCATCATCGTGACGAGCTCTCGGGCGATGGCCAGGCCGAGTCCGATTCCTTCCTTGGGTCGATGGAACGACTCGTCGACTTGGTAGAAGGGATTGAAAAGGTCGACGCGCGCCTCTTCGTCGATCCCCGGTCCAGTGTCGGCAACCTCGAATCGAATCGCGCGGCCCGCGGAGCCGATCCCCTCGATCGCGAGATCCACCCGTCCCCGCGCGCACCCGCGCCTCTAGCTGCCGATCGAGCTCCTCAAGGCGATCTTGGCGTCGCCCGGCGAGAGAGGCGAAGAGCCCGAGCCAGAAAGGCGCGGAATCGATGATCCAGACGAGGGGGGCACCGCTGTGCACACGAACGACGGAGCCCGCTGAAAAGGGGAGGCCGAGCTCGAGGATCTCCAATGCCCACGCGATCAGCGGAAAACAGAGGCCGAAAAGTGCCCCGAAGCCGAGGAATCGAAGTGTGGCTCGATGCCGGATCATGGCGCGCTCTTTGGCGGGTTCGCAATCGGGCGTATGCCGTCGATTCTAGGCCATTCCCCTTCTGGCAGGATCGGCAACCTCTCGGCCGCACGATTCCGCATGCTCAAAGTCGGCACACCCTCACGTCTACTACTGAGGACGCGCCCTTGTGGCCAGCACGCGGATCGGAAGCTGCAAGCTCCCGGGTGGCTGGTGACGCAGGCGCGAGATCAGATTCGTCGTCACCTCGTTGCCCTCTTTCACCAGAAGCCGATTCTCGGTGCTCATGACATCGTTAGCCAGGATCATGCCGACCTCGAGATCGAGAAGCCCGAGCTCCCTCGGCCCCTCCTCCGCGAGACTCTCCTCGACCACATCGACGAGCACATCCAGCACCGGCGGGTCGTACCATTTCGTCCGGGCGCGCATCTCGTCCAGGCAGTCGTGCGGGTCGAGACCCCGCTCCCGCAAGATGTCGTAATCCAGAGCCACCTTGAGAATCCGCGCCTCGACCGGCGCCAGATGCGGAATCGAGCCTCTGGCCGGCTCCCGTCCATCGGTGAAGGGCCAGAGCGCCGAGAGGATTTCCCGAACCGGCTCGAGCCTGGGGATGTTGCCGAGCAGATCATCGAGCGTCTGGGGGACCCACCCGACCTGCTCCGACTCCAGACCACCCAGCTCTCGCCCTCGATAGATCTTCAGCACCGTCTCTCTGGGGAGCGCCACGTACCCGAGCTGCGTCACCATCGACGCGACCTTGATCTTCCAGAGCTTCCCGACATCGAGGCGGCGCGCCATCGCCTCCGCGTTCCGCTCCACACGATCGGCCCGCGCCACCCCCTCCGGCAACACGGCGCCAAGCAGGTCGAGCATCGCGTGAATGCTCCCGAAGAGGGTCTGCTCCAAGAGAACCTGCTCGCTCGTCAGCAGCCGATGCCGCTCGACCGCTTCGGCGATAGTCCGCTGAAGCTCCCCCGGATCTGTCGGCTTCTCCAGATAGCGAAAAAGCAGCCCACTGTTCAGCGATTCAATGACCGTTGCAAGATTGGGAAAGCCGGTCAAGAGCAACAGGACGGAGTCGGCGTCGCGCTCGCGCACGGCGCGTAGCAGCTCGATACCGTCCATCCCCGGCATTCGAAAATCGGAGAGGACAGCGGCAAAGGGCGGGCTCGACTCGACGATCTCCAACGCCTCTTCCCCACTCCCGGCGACGGCCAAATCGCAGACGTCGCCCAGCACGAGATCGAATATGTCGAGCATGCTCGGCTCGTCGTCTACACAGAGCACTCTCGGCATCGTATCGGCACCGATGGCGACCTCCGTCTCGCGCCAACCGGGGGGGTGCTCGAACCCGTTCAAACTCCGACGATCATTCTCCTATATGTCATCCAAGATCGCCAGTGTCCGCTACTTCTCCGCCCGCGCCACCCGAAACCCGATGTCGGGGTAGCGCGCTCGCTCGTCGAAAGGCAAGAGCAGCGCCGCTCCTCCATCGCCCTCCCGGCCACCCCCTGACCTCTCGAGCACCAGACGGAAGCGCCGCCCCTCCGCCCGCGGCCCCTCCGCCGGCAAGAAGCGGTCGGTCAGCCACTCTCGTCCCAACCCGAATGAAGCGCCCGAGTCGGTGCTCTCTCGTCCACCGCCGGGCCCCACCCTCGGCATCGGCGACCGCGCCCCGAAAAGATCCTCGTCGCCTCGCAAGCCTCCGCCGGCCAACCCTTCCCGTGCCTCATCGTCCATCACGCCGACCGGCACCGGAGGGCCGCCACCGTGAACCCCGGCCCACAGCCCCGCCCCCGGCAACCTCAACCCATCCGCCCCTTCGTCCAGCTCACCCCGCGAATCGTATGCCGGCCTCAATCCCAGAAGCCCCGATACCCAATTGAGATACGCCGTGGCCTCGCCCCAGCTCACGCCGGTCGCGGGCAGATCCTCGTCTCCCCCCGCGCCCTCTCGCGTCCCCCCGCCCCCACTCGCGGCCCAGCTCTCCGGCGCGCTC
>CAZFNT010000052.1:0-5226 GCA_964520315.1 uncultured Gemmatimonadota bacterium | reverse complement strand
CGATACCAAGCGCCCCCGCTCCAGCCCACCCGGAACCCGCGTCATCCACACCCGCGAAGGCGCCGAACGATGCGTCAACCCCAGCGTGCGCACCTGATACGCCACCTCGCCCCCGGCGACCACCGCGCTGTCCGCGAAAACCGGCCGCGCGGGCGCAACCGTATCCACCACCGCGAAAACCGGCTCTCCCTCACGCCGCCGCTCGACCACGAAGCCCGTCACCGTCTTCCCCCGGGCCTCCCACTCGAGCATCAGCCGCCCCATCGACTCGAGCCGCCCCCGAAGCTCTGCCGGCGCCCGAACCTCGGCACGTAGCGCCGCGGCCCTACTTCGCCGTGTCTCCCCCGTCTCGACCCGCGTCGCCACCGAGTAGCGCCACGGCCCCCGCCCCCCCAAGGTCGAGTCGACAAAGGTCGTCGAGTTCGGCCCGAGCTCCGCGATCCGCTCATCTCCCATCCCCTGATCGCGGTAGATCACGTAGCCGGTCTCGAAATCGAGCCGATCCGACCAGCGCAGAACGATCCGGCGCCCGACTCCCGGCGCGACCGCCAGCCCCTCGGGCGGCTCGACGGCCACCCCGAAGGGCGCCTCGGAGATCGCCGCCCCGATCTTTCTCCCAGCGCGAAACGAATCGAGCCGGTAGATGACCTCTTCGCCCAGCGCCAGCCCGTCGTCGACCCAGCTCTCCTCGTCCGGCGCCAGATCTGCGATCCACACCCATTCCGACCGAGCCTCTCGCCCTTCGGGAATCCCGACCTGCTCGAGATCCGCCCTCGACGCCACCAGCCGCGACCCCGTCCTCGCCTCCGCGCGCTCACCCCCGATCCGCTTCCTGAAGAGCAGGAGCCCGTCCACGGTCCGGTCCGTGGCGCGGATCTTCACGCGCACCGCCCGGTCCGACACTGGCTCCACCCCGCACAGCTCCGGCGGAACCCTCGCGGGAGCAATCGGAGCGCTCGGACGCCCACCACCAGCCAACCGATACTCGACCGCGATCCCCTGTTCGGCGATCTCCGGCCCATCGTCCACCAACACGCTCCCCGGCTCGATCCTCTTCCAACGTCGAAACACGCCCTCGATCGGCCCGACCCGACGCTCGACCCACGTCGTCGAATCGACACCGATCTCGACCTCCAGGCGCAAGCTCCCCGCTCGCCGAACCCCCACCGGCCCGATGCGCTCCTCGAGGCTGGAGCTTTCTTGGGCGAAATGGTCCTCGACCCATTTCGATATTTGGACGAAGGACACGCGGATCTCTCTCGCCGCAGAGTCCACGGAGGCAACCTCGCGACTCGCCCTCTCGGCCGTATCGCGCGATGCCCGGTCGACTGCTTCGATCGTCGGCCCGATCTCGACCGGAGCTCCCGGCGATCGCCCCTCGCCCGCCAAGCGAAAGCGAGCCCCAGACTGCATCGCCAAAGCGTCCCGGTAGCTTCCCTCGCCCGTCCCGATCTCGAGCAGAGGCTCAAAGAGCGCCCCCGCCACCGATCGCTCCAAGGCCAGTCCGGCCGACGCCCTCGCCCCGCGCCACCGCACCTCGACCGAGTCCGCCCCCACCCGTTCCGCCACCAGCTCGGCCTCCATCCGAGGCGTCGAGGCGACGCTGAAATCGATCTCGATCTCCGCCGATCCGGCTCCCGCGAAGATCAATGAGCAAAAGGCTCCTCGAACCATAATGTGGGATAGCGCTCGCACACCTCATCCTATCCTGGACCGAGGTAGAATTGATCACCTCGCGTTACCGAGATCGGTTACGATCCGATTGACCTATACAGGACCCCCGGGGTCCTATTTACTCCAGCTTGGATTCGATGCGCGTCTTTCTCATAAACCCCGACTCCCAGATCGAAGAGAAGATCGGCGGGCGTTTCTCGCGTTACGCCATCCCGGTCCCTCCGCAAGGGATCGCCTACCTGGCTGCCCAGCTGCGACGTGCCGGGCATCAGGTTCGTTGCCACGACCAATACGCCACCAAGATCGCTCATCGTGAGCTGGTCGATCTCGTTCGCGCCTACTCCCCAGATGTCGTCGGATTGTCCGTGCTGACGCTCGCCATGGGTACGGTTCGGGCCATCGTCCCGATGCTCCGCGCCGAGATGCCTGGGCTGAAGGTCGTGCTGGGCAACGTGCACGCTACGGTCTTCCCCGGGGAGCTGCTGGCGAGTGGGCTGGCCGATCTGATCGTTCGCGGCGAAGGAGAAGCGACCTTCGTGCACGCACTCGATACGCTCGACTCCGATGGCGACTTGAGCCAGGTGGCGGGGCTTTCTTTTCTTCGTGACGACGAGGCGATCCACAACCCGGACCGCCCCACGATCGCCGACCTCGATACACTCGCATATCCCGAATGGAGTGAGTTCGACCTCGACCTCTACAAATGTGTTTCGCTGCCCCTTCGCGTCTTCGAAGGAACCCGGCCCATACCGATTCTCGCCGCTCGCGGATGCCCCTTCCATTGCACCTACTGCGCACAAGATTTCGCCGGGAAGCGTCTGCGGACGCGCGATCTCAACGCTGTCTGCGACGAGATGGAGGCGGCGATTGAAAATTATGGTGCCGACTGTTTCGGATTCCTCGATGCATGTTTCCCCGTGAGCAAGCGGCAGGGCCTGGAGTTCGCCGAGATTTACATAGGGCGGGGATTGCACAAGAAGGCGATCTGGTTCACGGAAACGCGCGTCGATCTTGTCGATCTCGAAGTGCTGCAGGCACTGCGCGAGGCGGAATGCCGAATGATCCAATACGGCTTCGAAAGCGGTTCGGATCGCGTCTTGCAGTCGATCAACAAAGGGGGAAAGGCGACGACCGCGCGAGCGCTTCAAACGATGCGCGACACAAAGAAAGCCGACCTTCTCTCGTTCGGGCTCTTCATGCTCGGTTCCCCCGGCGAGACCGAGAGCGACTGCGAAGAGACGATCGAGTTCGCGCGCAAGCTCGACTGCGACATCGCGAAGTTCAATCTCGTCGTACCCTACCCTGGCTCCGATCTCTTTGACGAGTTCCGCACGCAATACGAATCGAGAGGTCTCGACGAAGACCGCGTCACCGGCTTCTTCGACTGGTCCAACTACGGTGGCGAATTGATGTATCTACCGGAGGGGATGAGCTCCGAGCAACTCGTGCGCTTGCAGCGAAAAGCGCTCAGGCGTTTCTACATCCGACCCGCGCTCGTCTGGCGATTCATGACCCGACGCATCTTGAGCTTTCAAGAGCTCGCGATCGGTGCGGTAAATCTGCTGCTGGAAGTGTTCCGCCACTCCACCTGGGCGCGCGCAAGCACTGTCGAATCGGCTCCGTCGCCGCGGGCCACGGTGGCCGTCGGCCCCCCGGATGGATGACGCTCAACTCCAGTGTCCGGGAGAAGCCGGGAAGTGCGCTTCACCTGCGAGCGTGGCTGGCGCGGCTTGTGCGTCAGCACAAGGCGTGACAGACGCGATCGACTGGTGCAAACGCTTGCTATTCCGATTCTTGTCGTTTTCCCGATGAGCTGTGCGTCGCCGCTCTCAGCCTCTGGATTCCGTTCAGCAGGTCCCGGCCACGCGCGTAGCCTCGTGATTGAATCAACTGCGCGACACGCTCGGCTTCAACCCAATCGCCATGTTTCATCACACGGACCAAGGCGACAATATCCAAGGCGTCCTGCGGTCGGTCCTGGTCATTTCGTGACAGGACTTTTGCCACGAGCAGATGGGCTGGGATGCAAACAGGGATCCGCACGCCATCCCCGATTTCCAGTTTCTCGGCTCCGTCAACCAGTTCGGGCTCGATCCCGCTGCTCGCAAAGAGTAGGTCCACGATGAGGCCACCTTCTCTCTCGTCCGGCGGTGTCATCCTTGCCGTGGAAAGCCGCCCGGTCTTCTCCTGTTCCACGGTCCCGACTATTCGGTACCCTCGTTGAGCCAGCTGGAAGATCAGGTCTTCGGCCGTGGCATCGTGCGCAGCAACAACCACTACATCGACGTCTCTGGTGAAGCGAGGTTCTGTTCTCACGGAGACGGCCATGCCTCCCACGAGGGCCCACTCAACTCCGAGTTCATCGAAGCAAACGCGGAGATCGCTCAGGGCGCGAGTCAGACGGGTCATGGTCCATGGCTTCGGAGACGATATCCGTCGATGCCCTCCATCGGCAACTTCCTTTCGCATAACCATTTATGGACGCGCCGCTCGACATCGCGACTGCCAAGAGCCGGATATCGACGCCGGATACTCGCTCGCTTCATCTCGACACCGGCTTCCAGTAGCTCGAATGCCGTTCTGAGTTTCTCCGCCAAGATCTCATCGGTCGTTGCGCTCATTCCCCATTCTATCATCGCGCGGATCGCCCTTTCGCGTTGCTCCGCCGACCAACGCTGCGACGGGCTCCTGATCTGGGCGCCAACCAGGATCCCCACTTGTTCTCGAGCGGACCCAGAGGATCAGAAGTCGAAGCGCCCACGAAGATCGAGCCCGCTCTCGTGATAGTCGGGCGCAAGTAGGCGGTGGAGTCGCAATTCCAAGCCGAGAGGGCCGAGCGGGCGGGCGATCCGCAGGTCGAGACGACCCACCGGCTGGACCGTGCTCGGATCGTCCGGCGCATCTTCTACGCCGAAACCGCCTTCGAACCCCCAGCCCCATCTAGAGGGCATCGGCTCGTCGGAGGCGGCTCGGCGGACGAGAGCCAGTGTGCCGAGAAGGCGGCTGTTGCGCCGCGGGGAGTAGTAGTCGGGCGAGCTGCGGTGGAAAGCGCTCAGCTCGATCTCCGCACCGAGGAGCAGCGATCGGTATTGGGGGCCCAGGGCCACGACCGCTCGCGCTAGGCCGTGCCAGAAGTAGTTGTCGTCGCTCAGGCTGGATCCATCGCCGCCGATCTCGAAGCGGAAACGGTCGTCGAGAACCGAGGCTCCGACCCGACCCACGAAGCCGCGCCGGGTAGCGCTCTCGAGCACGGTGTCGAGGGTCTCGAGCCAGGGGCGGCTCTCCATGCCGACCATGAAGACGCTTTGGCTGTCGCGGCGGAAGCTCACGCCCAGGCCGCCGTCGAGGCGGCTTGCGATCGCGTCGGCGCCGAGGGTGAAGCGGCCATCGGCCACCACGCCCCATCCGCCGGCCGCGGGATCGAGGGGGAAGCGGCCCGATGCAACGAAGCTGTTCAAAGAAACCGACTTGCGATCCGCGTCGGTAGGATCGGAGTGGCTGATCCGCTCGATGTCGAGATCGGCGCCCCAGAGCGAACCGGCGGCCAGGTCG
>CAZFNT010000051.1:0-13612 GCA_964520315.1 uncultured Gemmatimonadota bacterium | reverse complement strand
GATCCGGCGCGCCCCACTATCTTCCGCTCCAACCACGCATCGAACTACCTGCCGCTCGACGGTGTGCTACCGCGCGACCGCGACACTATTCTGAAGACGATCGACTGGGCGCTCAGCCACGACGCGCTCCGCCCCGAATGGATGCGAGGACTCTGATTTCGATTTCACCGACGAAGCTCGCATTCGCCTTGTTGCTCTGCTGCGCGCTCTCGTTGCGTTTGCTACTCGTCTTCACGCTCCCCTTCGATCGAACCACCTCCCCCCTCCTGCAAGCCCAGAACGACGAACCTTCCCACTACAACTACGTTCGTTACCTCGCCGAGAACCGGGCCTTTCCCGTTCAGACCACCACTCCCCACGACGAAGGGGCGTTCGAAACCGATCGCTTCGAGTACTACCAGCCTCCCCTCTACTACACCCTCAGTGCGATCCTCTGGAGTGGACTGGGCGATCCCGCGGGCCTCTACGCCGCGAGATTGCTCTCATTCCTCTGCGGCATCGGCACGCTCGTGCTTGTAGGCGCACTTCTTCGCCGTCTCGACCATCCTCCCGCCCTTCAGCTGGCTGGAGTCACTTTCACAGCGATGTCGATCGTTCATTCCTACTTCTCGTCAATCGTATCGAACGACTCGCTGAGCTGGTTTCTTTCGCTCCTGATCACATTCGAGCTCATGGTGTTGCATACACATTCAAGCGCGCACGGAAGGCCCTCGCGCGCTGGATCGCTCCGTTTATGCGCATGGCTCACTGGCGGAATGCTCACGAAGTCGTCCCTGCTGATCTTCTACCCCGTCGCGGCGGGGACCTTCTTGCTCGCTTTCGTGCGCGGAAGAGATCGCTCCGTTCTCGTCCATGGCGCTCTCGTAATAGCGGTGTCACTCATCCTGGCCGCCCCCTGGTACGCCCGAAGCCTCGAGGTCTATGGCTCGATCTTCGCAATGCAGATGGGCTTCGGGACGCCAAGCGTTCATCTTTCTTCCTTCGGCGATGTCGCGGATCTCGCCGCATCTTCGGTTCGCTATTTCTGGTTCCCACTGCTCGATCTTCCTTCGAGCCGGGCGATCTTCGCGACCTATCTCACGAGCGCCGCGTTCGTGACGATCCACGGTCTCTTCTTCGTTGCCGTCACCTGCCGTCGCAAAGGACTCGATTCGACCGAGACCCTCCTTCTCGCCATCTTGGCTCTGAATCTGATCGCCTACTTGAAGTTGAACTACACATGGTCGGAGCCAGAGGGCCGGTTCCTATTTCCCTCGCTCGGCGCGATCGCCTACCTCTTCGTCATTCCCGCCCACCGCTTCCTCGAATCGATCGGGCGCCCGCGCCTCTTCGGGCCGATAGTGATCCTCACCGCTTCGCACCCCTATCTCTACGCCGTCTCCATGTGGCTTCAGTAGCGCTCGCCGCAGCGAATCAGCGCCAGCACGTCCTTCCCGCTGATCTCGATCACGAGGGGACCTGAATCCGCGACGAAAGGGGGAATCGCCGCACCATCACGCGAGAACAAACGCACTCGATCGTCCCAATCGAGCTCCTGCGACACCCATTCCACGCGGCTCGGCAATCGCCGGCCGAAGCTCCAATCCCAATCGACCGAGAGATCTCCGCCGCCATCTACGGCAAGACCGCGCGCACAGCCCGTCCCAACGATCGCGCGTCGCTCCACCCATAAGAAGATCGTGTCGCCAGGAGCGATCGGTGGCAGGTCGAGCTCCTCGTCCCCGCGCCCCCCCCGCCCGACCAGAAGCCGCCCCAAGGGGAGCACTTCACGCTCGAGCACATCTTCAGCGACGCCGATCTCGGGCATCAGCGTCGCGTCTACCAGCCAGACACGACCCACATAAGTCGGCGAGGAGATAGCTCTCTACTCCGGCACGCGATCGGCCCGAGCCACACGCATGTGGCCCGAGCCCGGCGAAGCACGCCTACGGCAACAGGTAAACCCCGTCGTCGTCGGTCCAATCAGGATCGGTGCCGTCATCCCACGAAACCGATGCGGCCACACGCGAGTTGTTGTGCGCAACCTCGACGAAGCTCGGATTCGCGATATCGTAGGAACCGCTCGGAGAGTCGTCGAGCCCGTTGCTCCAGCTCTCTCCCGGAATCCAGCTTCCACCGGCATCCTGCGACGCCCAGACCTGCGACGAATTGGCCACCGCGCTCTCGGAATCCATGATGCCGGTGAGTATCGTCGGGTAAGGCGAACCTGGAATCACCGCTACGTTCGAGACGTTGATCGCGTTCTGGTTGTTGTCGTCATCGACCACCGGAAGCCCGGTATTACGTTCGATCCAGGTCGATACACCGTGGTCCGGCGCGATCACCCATACGCCTCGGGCCTTCGATTTTGTCTGATCGGTGAGCAGCGTCTGATCGATGCCCTGGCCGAAGTGACCGAGGAAGAGCGCCGGCGCGGTCGATGGACCGGTTTGGAAGGGTGTGATGAACGCTCCCGCCGCGGCCACCCGCGTGACGGAGCCGATCAGCACAGCCGATTGATCGACATCCGGCAGCCCGGACGACATATCGGTCCAGCTCCCCGTGCCGTCGGCGGCGTTCTTGAAAACCTTGGTTTCGGCCGTGGCCTTCTTGCCTAGCAATACCTTGGTGTTGAACTCCAGCTGCACCATCGCTCCGTAGATCGTCGCGATGCCCGCGTCCTTAGCCACTTCTAGCGACTGAAAGACCGATGTATTCGAGACGCCATCGAGAATGCCGTCGAAGCGCGGGGGCAGACCCGCGTTGTTATCGGTCCAGTTCTGGGCTCCATCGTGGGAGTAGAAAAAGCCTGGATGATCAGGCGATGGGTCGAAGATATCGAGCCCACCGAGCTGACCGACACTTACATAGACCTTGTCGCAATCGTCGGGATCGATCGCAACCGTCGCCGCGCCCCAGATGTCGCTCGGAAAAGTGTCGCTGTTGTGGATGATGCCGTTGTTCACCGCCGCCCAGGTCGAGCCGCCGTCGGTGGTCTTGAAGACCCCGGCCACCTGCGTCGCGGCGTAGGCGATGTTCGGGTTGTCTTCGCACCAGTTGAAATCGAGCACGTTCAAGCTGTCGGCCAGGGTGCCCGAATTGATCCGGCCCCAAGAGCTTCCACCGTTGCTCGTGCCCCAAAGCCCGTCCCCATTGTCTGGTTTGGCGAGCTGGGGATCGGGGAAGTTGGCGCGGGTGACCCAGATCGTGTTCTGATCGCTGGGGTGAAATCGAAGGCGACCCCAGCGCACTGTGCTGGGCGTGGCGTCGCCCGTGAGCCATGAGTCGTTCCAGGGATAAGGCTGCGCGACCGCGAGTGGGGCGACGACGATCGCGATCAAGCCTGCAATTGCCACAGAGCGCATGAGATTGGGTCTCCAGATATCCGGTTTTCGGTCGGGTGGAGTCGCCGCCGGCACGGCTGGCACGCCGGTCGGCGATCGATTGTCCCGCAAAGTATAGCCTCAGTTCCCTGGCTCTGCGCGCACGCGGGTTTCCCGAATCCGGGGCACTCCTGCTACCGTATCCACTCTGGAGAATGGAATCTCACCCTCGATACCCAAAGCGATATGACAACGCCAACAAGCGGCGCGAAGCGCAGGTCCACCCTCACCTGGCTCGGAAAGGAGGGGTTGTGGCTCATCGGCATCTTCTGGCTGCTCCAGGCCTTCGTAATGCGGGCCTACCATATCCCGACCGGCTCCATGGAGCCGACCGTTCTCGTGGGCGATCGCGTAGCGGTGAACCGCTTCCTCTACGGCCCGGAGTTCCCCGGCGATGTCCCCCTCCTGGGTTGGGAGATCCCCTCTATCCGCTTCCCCGGCCTGCGCGGCCCCGCTCCCGGCGACGTCATGGTGCTCGACCATCCCGACGGCAGCGCCATCGATCTGCTCAAGAGATGTGTCGCGATCGGCGGGCAAAGGGTCGAGATGCGCGCCGGCGACCTCTACGTCGATGGGTTGAAGGTCGAGGAGCCTTACGTGCGCCACCGCGATCGGTCAATGCGACGCAAGAAGGGGCAGCGAGAGCCGATCCCCAGCCTGCGCGCTCTGATGGAGAAGACCTGGGCTCGGCCTAACTGGAATCGCGACTACTTCGGCCCCGTGAGCGTTCCCGAGGGCCATATCTTCGTCATGGGCGACAACCGCGATTTCTCGCAAGACTCCCGCGCTTGGGGCTTCGTGCCGGTCGAGAACATCCACGGTCGCGCCATGGTCATCTTCCTCTCGGGCGACCCCGACGTTCCTCTTTGGCGGATATGGAAGCACTTCCGTTGGGGACGGTTTGGGACTCCGCTCGCGAGCGGCCGACCGCGGACGCCGACCGCAACTGCTGCGGCGTGAGAAGTCGCGCGATCGATCCGCTCCCGGTGGCGGTGGATGCGGCCCGGGCCGCGAGCGAGATCCTGCTCCGCCATCACCATCGCCTGGTGCATGAGGAGCTCGTATACAAAGGCCAGCGCGATCTGTTGACGCGAGCCGATCGAGAGGCCGAAAGTGCGATCATCGAGAGACTCGAATCCGCCTTTCCCCGCGATGCGATCCTGGCCGAGGAATCCGGGAAGCACCATGGCAAGAGCGGAATGCGCTGGATCGTCGATCCACTCGACGGAACCACCAACTTCGTGCACGGCCTGCCGATCTTTGCCGTCTCGATAGCCAGGGTCGATCCTTCCGGCACGCCGGAGACGGCGCTCGTCCTCCTACCCCGTCTCGACGAGCTCTTCACCGCGCAGCGAGGGCAAGGCGCCAAGCTGAACGGCCAGCCGATCCGCGTTTCGACCCGTTCCTCGATCTCCGAATCGGTTCTGGCCACCGGCTTTCATTACGAGCGCCACGCGCGCGTCGAGAGCAACCTCGACCACTTCGCGAAGTTCGCGCTGCGCGTTCGGGGAATCCGCAGAATGGGCTCTGCGGCGGTCGACCTTGCCTTCATCGCCGCCGGTCGCCTCGACGGTTTCTGGGAGCTGCACCTGTCTCCCTGGGATGTGGCCGCGGGAGGGCTACTGGTGAAGGAGGCGGGCGGCAGGGTCACCGACACCCGTGGAGGCGAAAATTGGCTCGAAGGCGGCTCGATCGTCGCGACCAACGGCACCGGCATGCACGACTCGATCGTCGAGACCCTCGCGCGCCCGATCCCGGGCTGGGCACCGGTACAGCGCCACGTGGGCGGGGCGTAGCCTCACTCCAGCTCGATGATCGTGCGGCGCAAATCTCCCGTCTTCGTCAAGATCTCGTCTTTGTCGGGCGCACCGTCGCGATCAGTGTCGTAGCTGTACGACTTGAGGACGCCCATTTCGTAGCGAGCCCAGCGGTCGTGGGCGCCATCGCCGTCGGTGTCTTCCACGCGCAAGATCACAGTGCCCTCGGGGTCGAAGTAGTCCACCGTCTCCGAGAAGCCATCTCGGTTCGCGTCGAGATGGGCACGGCGCACAGTCCCCTCTTCTCGCAGATACTGAGTCACTTCGAGAAACCCGTCCCCATCCAGGTCTCGCTCGACGTGGTTTATGACTCCGCCGGGGCCGGAATGGGAGATCAGCTCCGGTAATCCGTCGCCATCGATATCGACCTCGACCCGCACCAGCACGCCGCGGTTGAAGTAGGACTTCGTTTCGAACCGGAGGTCGGAATCACGGTCGGTCTCTTGAGACACGATGACTCCGCCTTCGTAGTAGGTCTTTCGATCGACAATCTGGTCGCCGCTCAGATCCTCCTCTACCAACACGAGTTCTGCCCCGCGCATGGTGACCCAGGCGTCGGCGGATCCGTCACCGTCGGTGTCTTGTCGGGTCCGGCCCTCGGGCCACCCAGGAAGATCCGTGGCGATGGCCCTATCCGACGCGCTCCAGAGCAGGACCGATAGAATGAGTAGCGATGGCTTCATGGAGGACCTCTCGGTTGGATCCGCAGGGTATCAACGCCGGCGCCCCGAGACCAGGGCTCCGGCGACACAATGCTCCCGCAGCCCGCACTCGCCACAGAGGGCCGGATCGGGGCGCCGTGGGCAACGACCGAGAATCCCCAGTCTGCAGATCGCGAAATCGAAACGGGTCGGATCGCCTCGATCGAAGAGCCGGAGCGAATCGGTGACTTCTTCGGCCGCCCGCCAATCCACCGATCGGCGCACGGTCAAACCGAGGCGCCGACTGATCCTGGCCACATGGGTATCCAGAGGCAGGATCAGCCGAGCCGGATCGACTCTGGGCCAGAGCCCGAGATCGAGACCATCGTCCGGGCGCACGACCCAGCGCAGGAAGAGGTTGCCCCGCTTGCACGCGCTCCCACCTTCAGGCGCCACAAAGAGGTAATCGGCCCCTCTCGATTCGCGATAGGGCTCCGGCGTGAGCTCTCGGATTTCGCGGGCCAGGCCGCTCAGGCCATCGAAGACGGTCTTCGCCGATTCCCCCGCATGGGCGCAAAACGCGTTTTCCAACCCACCATGACGCGCAATGACGCGCGTCATGCGCCAGAGGAAGAGTTCCAGATCGGTCCCCCGCACCCACCGATGCACGACGCTATCGAACACTCCGCGATGACGCGTCGGGTTGAAGTCCGCGAGCAAGGAGCCCGGCATCTCACCCGCGTCCTCGATCCTGCGCAAGCACTCCCTGAGCGTCGCGAAGATCGACTCCACACGCCCGAAAGCCAGCGCCGAGGCCAGCAGGGCGCAAGCCTCGCGATCGGCGGCGTCGTCGAAAAGGCGCGCGAAGGCCAGGGGGTCCCCCCTCCCCTCTTCCGCCGCACCTCCCGAGCGAGCGGCTTCAATGCCGAGCAGTTCGGGACGGTGGCAGAGCGCGTATATCCTCTCCAGCTCTTGGTGCAGCCGCACCGGGTCGCGCATCGCTACTTCCGGAGTCGCGGATCGAGGGCGTCCCTGAGTCCATCACCCAAGAAGTTCAGCCCGAAGAGCGTGACCGCGAGCGCCGCCCCGGGAAAAAGGACCAACCACCAGTACGAGTGCACCGGATTGATGACCTCGGCTCCGACGGCGGCCAGGCTGCCCCACGAAGCGTCGGGCGGCTGCACACCGAGCCCCAAGAAGCTCAGGAAGCTCTCTTCCAACATCACGCGAGGGACCGTCAGCGAAGAGTAGACGATCACAACACCCATCAGATTAGGCACCACGTGGCGAAAGAGCACACGGGTACGACTCAGGCCCAGGGCGCGGGCCGCCTGAACGAACTCCCGTTCCCGGATCGACAACACTTCACCCCGCACGATCCGGCTGACCGTGAGCCACGAGACCGCGCCGATGGCAATGAAGACGAGGTAGAGCTCGTTGACCTCCCATCCCGCCTCCTCGCGCATGGTTCGCGCGACGACCATGAAGAGGATGGCGAGAAAGAGGAATGGGATTGTGTACATCACATCGACGATCCGCATCATGAGGTTGTCGACTTTCCCACCCACGAATGCCGCCACCGCTCCCCAGGTCACTCCTATCAGGATCGAGACCGTCGTCGCCAAGAAGCCGACCATCCACGAGACCCGGCCGCCGTGGAGCACCCGCGAGAGCAGATCCCTGCCCTTGTCGTCGGTTCCGAAAAGGTGCTGCGAGCTCGGTCCCGTGAGCTGAATCTCCAGATCTTGCGTGTTCGGATCGTAGGGGGCGATCAGTGGCGCGAAGAGGCTGGCGGCGACCATTACGGTGACTACGATCAGGCCGACCATCGCCGCGCGGTCGCGGCGCAGGCGCCGCCATGCATCGCGCCACGGAGAGCGGATCGCCGCGTCGGGGTTCATGAGAGCTTGATCCTCGGATCGACAACCGCATAGAGCAGATCGACCAGGAGATTCAGCACCGTCAGCAGCACCGCATAGACGAGCACCGCCCCGATGACCAGGAGGTAATCCCGGTTCAGCGCTCCCTGCACGAACCAGGTCCCCATTCCGGGCACATTGAAGATCCGCTCCACGACGACCGACCCGGAGAGGATGCCCGCGGTGGCGGGCCCGAGGAAGGAGAGAACGGGCAGAAAAGCGTTGCGCAGGGCGTGCTTCAAGATCACGACCCGCTCCGAGAGCCCCTTCGCCCGAGCCGTGCGGACGAAATCCTGCTCGATCGCTTCGAGCATGGCTCCCTTCGAGAGGCGAGAAATGTAGGCCGCGTAGGGAAGTCCCAAGACGATCGCCGGCAGCACCATATGTTGAACGCTCCCCCAGCCCGCGACAGGCAAGAGCTCCATCTTGAAGACGAAAACGATCACCAACAAGGGCCCGAGAACGAAATTCGGAATGCAGATCCCCACCATCGCGACCGCCATAGCGCCCCAATCCTCCCAGTGGCCGCGCCTGTGGGCCGCGATCACGCCGGCCGGCATCCCTATCGAGATCGCGAGGAGCATGGCGAGCGAACCGAGAACCGCCGAGACGGGGAAAGAGCGACCGATGATGTCGGTCACGGTCTGGTTTCGATAGCGGAACGAGAGACCGAGGTCACCGGTCAAGAGGCCGCCCCAGGGCTCCGAATGATCCCCCCCAAAAAGACTGTGCCCCCGTTCGTCGAGATTGAAAGGGCCGACATACTGCGCGAACTGCTTGGGCACCGGCCAATCGAGATGGTACTTGGCCTCGATCAGCCGCCTGATCTCTGGCTCGACCGCCTTCTCATTGGAGAAGGGCCCCCCCGGAATAGCGCGCATGATGAAGAAAGCGGCGGTGACGATGACGAAGAGCACGATCGGTAGCTGTAGGAGCCGCCGCGCTGCGTAGGCGATCACGAATGCGGCTCTCCTTCGACTCCGGGGAAACGTGTCGCGACATCTTCCTCAGCATCGAGGTAGATGTACTTGAGCATCATCTTGTCGAGCACGTTGTTCTGAACACCTTTCAGGCGAGGATCGTACAGATGTAACGACACATAGTGGTAGATCGGCAGAATCGGCAGCTCCTCTTCGACAAGGATCTTCTCACACTCGGCGAGGATCTCCGCCCGCTCCACCGGATCGGATTCCGCCCCGGCCGCTACTACCAGAGAATCGTAGCGGGCGTTGGAAAACCCGGTGCGGTTGTTGCCGCCACCGGTCATCCACATGTCCAGGAAAGTGTTGGGGTCGGGATAGTCGCCGATCCAGGCCGATCGAGAGAGCTGATAACGCAGATTCGTCTGGTTGTCGAGATAGACCTGCCACTCCTGATTCTCCAGCTCGACATCGATCCCCAGATACTCTTTCCACTGAGCCTGCAACACTTCAGCGACGCCGCGGTGTGCTTCGGAGGTGTTGAAGAGGTAGACCAATCGCGGAAAGCCGTCCCCGCCTGGAAAACCGGCCTGTGTCAGTAGCTCGCGCGCTCCTTCGGGATCGAAAGACAGACCCCTCACACCGCCGTAGCCCTCTATTCCGGGAGGAACCATCACATGAGCAGGCATCTCTCCGGCGCGCGTCACATATTCAGTGATGTCGGCCTGGTCGATCGACATGGCGAGAGCCTTGCGTACCCGAACGTCGTCTAGGGGGGGCTCGTTGACATTGCAACGCACGAAGTAGGTACCGAGATAGGGGCCGCGGCGAACCGCCAGCGGACGTACTTTCGAAGCCTCGCCGGCGAGCACATTGGCGACGAAATTGTTCGGGATGCCGTTGCGGTCGGTCCAGTGCGCCGCACCCGTGAGCACGAGATTGAAGTTTGTCGGGATCGACTCGACCGTCAGCAGCTCGATCGCACCGGCCGGGACATTGGCGACATCCCAGTAGAGTGGATCGCGCTTGAGCAGAAGCCTCTCTCGGTGGCGCCAGTCCGCGAGGTAGAAAGGCCCGTTGGTGACGATATTCTCTTCGCGAGCCCAGGCGTCGCCCAGCTCTCGAACCTTGTGGGCCGGCACTGGCGACGCCGTGTAGAACGACGTGATGTCGAGGAAGAAGGGAGTGGGGTTCTCCAGCGTCACGACGAAGGTGTTGTCGTCGGGAACCTCGGTGCCGACCTCTGACCAATTGCCTTGCCGCCCCTTCTGATAATCCTCGGCGCCGCGCACATACCAGAGCATGTAGCCATACTCCGCGCCGGTCTCCGGCCGCAGCACACGCTCCCAAGCGAAGTCGAAATCGTGGGCGGTGAGCGAAGCCCCGTCGGACCACTGCGCCTGGCGAAGATGAAAGGTGTACACGAGGCCGTCGTCAGAGATCTCCCACGACTCCGCAACTCCTGGGACCGGCTCCAGGGTCTGGGGATCAGAGGTCGTCAGGCCTTCGAGAATGCCGCGGATCACCCGCCCCTCTGGAACTCCGGTAACCAGTGCCGGATCGAGCGACTGCGGCTCCGTGCCGAGGACGATGGCGAAATCGCCCTTCTCGTAAGTAATGCACCCCATCGCAAACAAGGGGAGCAAGGCGGGAGGGATTGCGAGGCGCATGGGACCACGATAGCGAATAATGCCGGCCGATGGGGTGAATCCCCTGGGCCTGATTGCTGTATAAGGGAGAGGTATGGGAGAGGAAGGGTTGGAAACGACGACGAGGACAGTTCGAGATGTACTACGAAGGACCGACTTTCCTGCTCTTGATCGCCGGAATCGCTCTGGCGATGTGGACTCAGTTCAAGGTCAAGTCCACCTACAAGAAGTTCGGCAAGGTGCGGTCGCGCGGCGGCTGGACCGGAGCCCAGGCGGCCGAGCGCATCCTCGCCCAGAACGGGCTCCATGGCGTCGGCGTCGAAGAGGCCGGCGGCTTTCTATCCGACCACTACGACCCGCGCAGCCGAACGGTACGCCTATCCCCCGACTCGTACCGCACCAACAGCTTGGCGGCTCTGGCGGTCGCGGCGCACGAGTGTGGACACGCGCTCCAACACGCGAAGGGGTACGGCCCTCTCGCCTTCCGGCACGCGCTTCTGCCGGTCGCCAATCTCGGCTCCGGAGCCCTGGTGTGGATCATGGTGCTCGGGGGCCTCTTCCTTGGGCTTCCGCCCCTGGTGGACGCGGGCATCGTCTTCTTCGCGGGCGCGGTGCTCTTCCACGTCGTGACCCTGCCGGTGGAGTTCAACGCGTCGAGCCGGGCCTTGGCTATCCTCTCGAGCAACGGCTACCTGGTGGGCGAAGAAAACGCCGGCGCGCGCAAGGTGTTGAACGCAGCGGCCCTTACCTACGTGGCCTCGGCGACGGTCGCGGTGCTGCAGCTCGTTCGCCTGTTGATCCTTCGGGATTCGATGCGGGACTGATCGATGGCCCGCGCAAGCCTCAGGTCATACCCTCGCGCTCGCGCAGCTCGTCCATCACCCGGCGAAACTGCACCTCGTACTCGGTGCTGCCGAACTCGACATTGCGGATCCGCTTCTTCGCCTCTTCCCGCAGACGTTCTTCGACCGCGAGATGGTGCTCGAACACCAAGCGGATGAACCTTCTGAGGGCCTCGTCTTCGGCGAAAACCTCGGTGAACGAGTCCGAGCTCCAGATCACCTCTGTCATCTTGCGCGCGATGTCGCGCAGCCTGGATTCGTTGTCGAGGATGATGCCGCGATCCCGCGCGACCTGCCGTCGAATCTGCGAAGTCATCTGGTAGGCGGGAACCTCGCGGAACTTGTCGCGGTTCACCTCGATGATTCGGCTGACCTCCTCTTCGAGCTCCTCGTCGGTCTTCAGGTCTTCGACGAGAATCGACCGGAGCAGCTCGTGGCATTCATCGGGAGGATCGCCGTACTCCACGAGCCCCTGCCCCTCGAGACGCCTGAAAAGGTCGCCGAGGATCCGCTCCTGGAGTCGTTGGTGAATTCGCATGGCCTTTGGTCCCAAACCCAAAAGCGTAGAGGCCATACCGCGGGGCGTCAACGCGCGCGGCGGTTGCGCTGACGTTTCGGCATAGCCGTGAGATCCCCGGGAGGACTGCGCACCGGCCGGCGAGCCGCCGTCTTCCGTAGCCAGGCGAGCCCAGTGGCTCCGCACGAGGCGAACTTCCCGCCCTGCGCGCTCCGAATCGTCCACGGGTCCCGCTACCGATCCGGGGAACGACCTGCACGCGCCGCCGGTGCGGGTGGCGTCGGCCTTCGTCGAATTCGCCGATTCCGCATATCGCCATCCCCCGATCCCAAGAACGACGGCGCGGCCCCTTGGTGTATCATCCCCTCACGAATTCGATACATCGTTCCGACCCAAGACTTGAAAGGCCCGAGATGCCCACAATCGCCAGCGAGCTCGAAGATCTCTCACGAAGCCTCGCGGACAATGAGATGCGCCGCCGATTCCTGGAAGCGAGGAAAATCTTTCTGTGGGGCGCCGTGATCGACGAGTCATCCGAGAGGATCGTCAAGGAGTTGATGTTCCTCACCGAGGCCGATGCCAAGAAGGAGATTACCTTCTACATCAACTCTCCAGGTGGCGTGATCTCGGCGGGCTTGGCGATCTACGACGCGATCCAGATGATCGACGCTCCGGTGCGCACGATCTGCACGGGGCAGGCTGCCTCGATGGGTGCGGTCTTGCTCACCTGTGGGGCGGAAGGCAAGAGGGGCGCTTGGGAGCACGCACGGATCATGATCCATCAACCGCTGATTTCGGGACGTATGTATGCGCCTACCTCCGATCTGGAGATTCAGGCGGAAGAGATGCTGCGGGTTCGCGGCGAGTTGAACGAGATCTTGGCGCGACATGCCGGAGTGAAGGTCGAGCAGGTCGAGAAAGATACCGATCGCGACAACTTTATGACTTCGGAAGAGGCCAAGAGTTATGGGCTGATCGATTACATCGTCGGGCGTGAGGATTGAGGCGAAACTCGATCAGTGGGGTAGCCCAATGAACGTGTCTCTTGCAGCGAAAGGTCACTAACCGTGGCGATTCTGATTCTCCTGGCCGTCGTAACCTTCGTCATTATCCGTCTGCCGAAGATCCAGGTCGGGCATAGCGACGAATTCCGCCGGCGACGTGTGATGAACTGGCTGCCGCTCGGGCTCACGTACGCTTTTCTTTACATGGGCCGCTACAACCTCAAGGTCAGCAAGTTCGCTTTCGAGGAGATGCAGGCATTCGATGGCTCGCCCTTGATGGGCAACGCCGACTTCGGCCTGATCTTCATGTGGGGAACGGTCGTCTACGGCTTATCTTTCCTCGTGAACGGCCCTCTTACCGACCGCTTGGGGGGGCGTTTCTCGATCCTCTGCGGCGCGGCGGGGGCGGCGGTGATGAACCTGCTCATGGGACTGGCTTCGCTCTCGTTGCTTCGGCAGGGACCGGGGCACGATTTCATCGCCGCTAACTTCGTCGTTGTCTTCTCGGTGTTCTACGCCGTCAATATGTATTTTCAGAGCTTCGGCGCCGTCGCGATCGTCAAGGTGAACGCCGCATGGTTCCATGTGCGAGAGCGGGGCGTTTTCGGAGCGATCTTCGGAATTCTGATCTCGCTGGGGATCTACTTCGCCTTCGACTGGGGCTATTCGATCCTGAACACTTTCGGCCTCGAATGGGTGTTCCTGGTGCCAGCCGCGCTTCTGGTAGTGTTCTTCGCGCTCGATGTCTTCATCGTACGCAACACTCCGGGTGAAGCGGGGCAGCGCGATTTCGACACCGCGGATGCTTCGTCGGGTGACGAGGGCCCGCAGCTGAGCGCGCTACAGGTTTTCAAACTGATGCTTCGCAACCCGATCATCATGACGATCGCCGGTGTCGAGTTCTGCTCCGGCTTCCTGCGTCAGGCGATCATGCAGTGGTA